>CAYUVB010000029.1:0-19198 GCA_964448055.1 uncultured Desulfurococcales archaeon
TTTAAGCTAAGTCTACGATAAGGTAGACCTGGATAATATTCTATTATAACTCTACCCCTCCTTGGAAGGATGTTGAGAGCCTTTTCAAGCAGCTTATGCAGCATGTAAATAGCATTAGCATTTGCCAGAGAAGCACACCCTAATACAGTATGCCTACAAGACTTATATAGATTGATCCCTTATGCTAATGAAATACGGGTCTGCTATACCATTTCTCCTTCAAAGGGTTGTGCGGAGGGGGTTTCCTTCTACTAGGACCTATATGAACTAAAACATTGTAGTCTACTTCAATTATTGATGATCCTTCCTCATAGAACTTCCTAATACCTTCTAATAAGCATCGAGCATACCTTTTCATAGAAACATAGTCTTCTAGCTCACTATATTCCTGGGGTTTTTGCTTAGATAATTTTTCAACTAGAATAGGCTTTCTATCTCCTACAAAACCTATTATCTCATCTATGAATACTTCAACTCTATCCAATACTTCATCCAAGCTTGTGCCTAGTAATTCTGAAATGGCCTTGAAATCAAGTATGGGTACTGGTGTATGTGCATGGTCTGTGAATGCTATAATAGGTCTATGATCTAAATGCAATACTACCTTAGGGTGAATATGGACTATTCTCCAATGGCTTCTAGTTTGGTACTCTACTATAGTGTTATCCTCATGTTTAAGTACAATAGTCCAAGGCTCATATTCTACTCCATCGCCAGGCCATATATCGTATGGGAACCTATACCAGTATGTTAGATATACGTAGTCTTTATCGTAATTAACCCAGCATCCAATTTCTTCGGGAATTAATGGTTCATCAACATAGTAAGAATCTACGCCGAGACCCTTCATAAGCTTGGGTGGTATAAATATAGGTTTATGTTTATCAACTATATTCCTATACTCCTTAACAGCTTTTTCAAAAAGCTTTTGTAATACTGATATACTATTAATTGAAAGGGTTGATGAAAAGTATTCACGTAGAATAGGTGATAAACGGTCATCGAGTATATAGGAGATTAGTTCAACAGTATCCATCTTACTACTAATCATGGTATACGGTGTTGTAGCTAGTGAATTCAACCCTGATACGCCTTTAATATTCTGGGCACTCTAGGTACTTCATGAATTAATCTCGTATCAGTACTGGGTTTATATCAGCATCGGAGCGTCTCCACATGGGGAGTCATTTACTACTTCGGCAACCTACCCTTTCATCATCTTATTTAGCGCCATTTAGTATCTGAGTAGCTGAGTATTACCTTTAATACTATAAAAGGTTATTGTCTATTCACTCCATTATTAATCTGCTACGTTAGGTTTTTAATGTATTAGCTCATACACTATAACAGTGTTATTTGTGAAGAAGGTAGTAATATGCTAAGCTTAAAGAAAACCAAAGAGACCACTAAACCACGAATAGCTGTAATTTCTCTTGATAAACTTAGACTGCATGAAAGGATAGATGAATGTCATTTAGAATACCTAGCAGATATAATAATTAGGGATGGTATGATAATAAAACCTCTACTCGTTGATGCTAAGACCATGATTATACTAGATGGTCATCATATATATGAGATTCTTAAGAGACTTGGCAAAGATATGCTCCAGTATTATTAGTCGACTACGATAGTGATCACGTAAAGGTAGGATCTTGGCGTGGAGACTGAAATGAAATGGATCCATTTAGTTGAGGTTGATAACATTATCGATGTTGAAAGAGATAAAGCTATAAAGGAAGCAATAAACATAGCGCGCCACGAAGGAATACCAGTAGGACTTAGCAGTGGTGCTGTGATAGCAGGTTTTAGGAAACTAGTTAACGAAGGCGTAATAGAAGAAGGGGACTACGTACTAGTATACCCCGATCATGGATTCAAGTATTTCGAGCAATTCGAGAAATACTTTAATAAATACGGGTATTAGATAAGTATAGCTTTATCTCTATTGAATTACATTCTCCCTATGGCCTTTACTCCATATTTCCTAACGTGCTTTAATACGTATCTGAATAATATGTAAGCGATAGAAGCCATAACTATTGCTACTAGTGTTGACAGCGTTAATTCTACTTCAAGACCTAATAATGGCTCTAAGCCTCTTACACCATATCTCACTATCTCAGCTGGATGAGCATAAGGTATGAATAATGCTATTATTCTTAGCTGTAGTGGCAGTTTTGATAGTGGTACTGCTAGCCCACCTAGTATGAATGATATGAAGTTCGCGATATCTAGTAAAGTTCCAGGTATACCTATGCGAAAGGATATTGCAGCAAGATACAACCCGTAAGAAATAGTCATTGCCCCTAACAATACTAGTCCTATTATTACATAGAAAACGTTATTAACTAATAGTACTTGGGGTCCTGCTAGGCCAGTAAATACTAACGCCACCAGTAGACTCGAGGCAAGTGTTACAGTTAACCCTACAATAGCTCTACCTACAAGCACGGCTGCTGGACTAGTGTTAGTAAGTAGGTGTTCTTCTACAAACCCCTGAGATACGAAGAACCATGTCCACCCACCGATATGCCATACACTAGCTGATAGAAATTGCCACATAATAATACCCCATAACGCTATAGGAGCCATAATACCCCATTGTTCTCTAGGTATGAACATGAGTGCTCCTAACACGAATATTGTTAGCCATAGGATTGTGGTAAATATATTGTTTAGAAACGAGAATCTATACCTCCAAAGCCTAAGTGCATGAAGCCATATCACAGCACGTATACGCGTAGCCATAGTCAATGCTATATCACCCCACTCCTTTTAACCATTCTCTCGGAACCTGTAAGAGCTATACTTGCAACACCATTATAGATTAAGGTAAGAGCTACAAGGGCGTAAACCGCTATGAGCAATGCACGGAATTCTGGTATAGTATAAGTAGCTATCATGCGAGTTGCTTCAACTATATATGATGTAGGAAATATTCTAGACATATACTGTAGTATTTGTGGTAGAATTTCTAATGGATAGAATACACCTGATACAAGCAATATTAATGGTGTTAAGAAAGCAGCAACGTTTGATTCCTCTCTTAGCACAAGTGTTATTGATGCTACTATTACTGATAACCCTATAAGTGGTAGCATACCCATATAAACGAGTAACAGCACTATAAGGAGCTTACATGCGCCAAGGAAGCCTTCAAAGTATACTGCACCAGGTATAACAGCTAATATACCCATTGTACTAGATATTAACGCCCCAGGAAGAGGCTCAATTACTAATACCTTATACATTCTCGTAGGAGTTAGCATTAGATATGGTAGTGTTCCAAGCCATCTATGATATAGAGCTGTAGTAGCTACTGTATCGATTATGAAGAGGCTCGACATAACTATACCACTACCAGCTAGGATATAGAGAATAGGGTTTGATACACCTAAACGCTCTCTATAAGTTTCAAGACTACCATAGACCATGCCCAAGGCTATTAATAGGAATGCTGTTAGATAAGGCCAGATAATCATTGAGAAGAGAAGCCACCTATTATTCTTAATCCATGCAAAGGTTCCGAAGAGGCCTGCCCTTAGTATATCAGTAACTTTAACTGGCATTACCCTTACCTCTTGTTAGTATTATAAATATGTCTTCAAGTGAGGGTTCCCGTACCCTAACTTGATGGATTCGTATATTGTTTGAATAGAACCATTCAACTAGTTTTTCTACAACATACTCTTCTTCTCCAGGCTTTGCCACTATTCTAACTCTGGTCTTTCCTCCTTCAACTGGTTCTAATGCTACCTCCATTATATTTAATAGAGCTATTATTTTTTCTTCAACACCATCTATTATGTTCTTCGGTATGGTTACTAGTAATTCTACTGATATTCTATCAGCTGCTTTTCTCTTTAATTCTTCTACGGTTCCATAAGCTATTATTTTGCCTTTATCAATTATTGCCACGTGGTCGCATATTAGTTCTGCTTCAAACATGTTATGTGTTGTAATTAAGACGGTTTTATCTTCCTCGCGGGCAAGCCTAACGAGTAGTTCACGTATAGTTCTAGCTGAAGCTGGGTCAAGGCCTATGGTGGGTTCATCAAGTATTAATACAGGTGGGTTATGAAGTAGTGCTCTAGCTAATGCCAGTCTAGCTTTCATTCCCAAACTGTATTCTTCATATAGCTTGTCTGAAGCACCTAACTCATCTAATCCTACAAGTTTTAATACATATTCTACTCTTTTGTTTAGTTCTCTTCCTTTAAGGCCACGTAACATACCAAAATACTTTAGATTCTCACGTCCCGTTAGCTTCCAGAAGAATCCTTTCTCTACACTAAGGGTTACGCCTATAACCTCACGTACCTTTTCGGCTTCCTCTATAACATCATAACCTAGAACCTCTGCTTTACCTTCATCTGGTAATAATAGTGTTGTAATTATCTTTACGGTAGTGGTCTTGCCTGCACCATTCGGTCCTAGTAATCCAAATACTTCTCCTCGTTCAACGTTAAAACTAACACCTTTCAATGCTTCTACGATCCGCTTTGTACGTCGTATGAAACCTCTGCGCTCCCATGTAATGTACTTTTTTACTAGTCCTTCCGCCTTAATAGCAGCTGGCATCACATAAATCCTCGATCCTTCATTTCTGAGCCTTGTAAGAATAGGTACACTTAGATAAGAGCTTTGTGGATAAGCCTAGGGTAAACTATGGCATTTATTAGTGGAGAGGAGTTCATACGTGGAGTAAAAGCTATCTAATTGCATATGGACAGAAATTTTTGTAAGTGCAATGAGTACACTTGTGTTTACTGGGATTAGGTTTAGGGGGTCTAAGTTTCTTCCAGTAAGCTAGTGCCCATGAGATAATCTTTCTAGAATAATCTTCATCATGAGCAAGTACGTATATTGATAAATTATCGTAAGTATTTAATATCTTCCCATTATTCCTCAATTCTATTAAAGCTTTAAATACTTCTTCACTTGGCCCTTTCACTATATAATACCTAGTACTATTGAGGTTAAAACCTAGTTCATCCAGTAGTAACATGTGTAGATAGGCTAATGCTTTATCTCCCTCATATATTCTTGGTTTAGCTTTGCTAATTGTAATTGTTGATGCTTTAACAATTAGTTTTACCCTAGTATCTTCGACTAATAGAGCATCGGGTGCGGATATTAATGGTACATCATCTATAACACTTATAAGAGGGATCCTCAGCCATCCAGTAACCTTAGGTTTACGTGATACCCCTAAAACCATGGAGACTATCCTACGTGCGATACTCTCTCTTATTTCAAGGTTTACTCCACCTTTAAGATACTGGTAATGTAGTCTTTGTTCACAGTAAAATTGTTGTTTAATTTCACCACCCCGTAGAAATCCGATATTGAAACGTAAGTCAGGGTTACGTAGATCTCCATTACGAAACTGTTCTGCTAGATCTTCTAGCTTACTCCATGGATTGCTAAGTTTTCTTACCAATATCTGTACCTCCTTGTATAGATTGAATAATTAGTTTTGTCACCGGGAGACTATTTAGATCTAAGCTTTCTGATAACTCTATTTTAATATAGTGGTATAGCGTTAGCGCAATAATCATGTCTCTACAGTATTTTCTGAAACGATAAGCTTCACACGTACATTCAAAGAATTCTCTACTAATAATTGTTCTACGTACATATCCCTTTTCAATAGCATCAGCATTTTTGTCATCAATAACTTTTGCCTCTACCTCACCTGTAACTTTAACCCTTAATACTAGCTCAACATATCTTCGAGCACCAACAATACGTGTAGAAGATAAGCGATAGATCTTTAAGATATCTACCTCTCGATCATATATTACAACTATGTGATATAGTCGTGGGTGTAGTAATATTTCATGAGCTCTAGATAATAAATCATTGATCCTATGTAATAATTTCTTGTTATTAGCAGCTAGATTATGCAGGCTAGCTTTAACAACATTGTATGAGGTATCTAGTTGCTTATCATATTTATCTAGTACTTTTATTATAATATGTAATCCCCTGTAATACTATTCTTTTCCCAATAGAATAAGGTGTACGAAGTTTATAAGATACTTGGCAGAGACAAGTATGTATAGAGATAGCTGGTAGCCTTCCAACTTAGAACAAGGGTGTTTTGAAGTAGTGGCTCAAAAACTAATTAATATTACGAGAATTATAGGAGATAAAACATTAAGAATATTGGAAAGCGTATGTAAGGTTAATGGAGTTATAGGAGTAGTAATATATGGATCTATCTCACGAGGAGATTATGTTAATGGATTAAGTGATATTAATATAGCTATTGTAGCATCTCAAGAAGTTGATACACGTAACCTTTGGAGTTTATTATCCGGCGATCCAAGGATCTCTCCACTCTTACTACAATTAGATAAGCTAAAGGATATATGTACTAAAGGGGATTTACTATGCCACAATATATTTAAGGAATCATTAATACTATGCGGCGATGATAGGCTTAAGAACTTGAGCATATACTATGGCCCAAGAGTAACATCGTATACTGTTGCACAAGCCAAGAACTTAGCATTAAGTACTCTTAGTTTAGCAATAGAAGGCTACATACAAGGTGATAAAAATAAAGCTTTACGCAACGCCTATCATAGCTTAAGGTACACCATAACATATTATAGTACACGTACAATACAGAAAGTACCACTAAAGGATAGTGATATGGTTAATACTTGTATAAGGATAGCTCCATCGAACTTGTGTAAGTTCTTTAATGAAATTAGAGGTATGCGAAATACGCTACAACAATTAAGATTAGCTGAACTTGAAACACTACTACATATATTAGCTACTAGTCTTAAGGTAACTATACCTCCTATATCAAGTATAATGTTAGCGTTAAGAAACCTAGATAATGCCAAGTTAATAGCATTAAGAATAAAGAATATTGAAGAACATAAGCCTTATGGAAATAGGGCTCACTATGTACTCATATCAAGTATACCAAGTAAGAATCGTATAGTAGAGGTAGAAGTCTCCTGGAATGGCATAGTATCTGTAGAAGAGAAATAACTAGAAGCAAAGGCGTGTACGCTTTAGTATTTAAGCTTAAACATGGGTTCAAGGGTAGAGTAGGTTCGTTAGGAGAAGTAGTACTAGAACCAGGGATATATGTATACATAGGTAGTGCTCGTGGTGGTGGGGGACTTCGTGCAAGAATATTAAGACATATTTCTAGGTCCAAGAGAATTCATTGGCATATAGATTATGTAACTATGAGTAAAGGTTATGAACCATTACTAGTTGTATATATTAAGACCGAAGATGATGTTGAAGAAGAAATAGCACGTAACTTAATCAGCTATAACGCCTTTAGTATAGCGTGCCATCGTTTTGGGTCAACAGATAAGAATAGTCCTTCACATCTACTTAAGTGTGTTGATGAATTCAACAAATGTATAGAGGTCATCGTGGATATATTTAAGCAATATGGAATACCTGAAATAGTTGAATTGAATTGTATGGAATAGGATTGACTAAGAAACCATTGGTACAGCAAGTTTATATACCTTACAACTAGTAGCTTACCTAACACACCCGTATAAGACATAAGAGTTTGAGTAGAATTGAGTAAGAAAGAAGTAAAAATATCTGAACTAAAACCTGGAATGAACAACCTTTCTCTAAAAGTAAGAGTAATAGAAGCAGGCGAACCAAGAATAATTCAAACGAGAAAAGGTCCAAGAACCATAAGCAATGCTATTGTAGGTGACGAAACAGGTAGAGTGAAGCTAACACTCTGGGGAGATAAAGCTGGTACCATACATGAAGGTGAAGCAGTAGAAATAGAGGGTGCATGGACTACAAGTTACCGTGGGGAAGTGCAATTAAATGTAGGTTCACGTGGAAGTATAACCGAGGTATCAGGTGAAGAAGTACCTGGTAGTGAGGAAATACCAGAGAATACGCCTAAGGTGCCTCAAAGTTCCAGGTCTTCAAGAAGATTTCCAGGAACTTATACACGTGGAGGATATCGTAAAAGTAGAAGGTGAGTACTATGAGTAAAGAGGATATTCTAGGATATAAGCCTCAACGTAAGGGAGAACTTATAGGTAAAGCAAACGATAACGAATATTTCGTAGCACTTGACGAAGAACACGTCTTTTCAATGACAGCTGGAGCATTATATGTATGGAGTCTATGTAATGGCGAATTAACAGTTAAGGAGATTATAGAGAAAATTAGTAAAGAAGCGAATATACCGTATGAAGAACTAGAAAAACCCGTGATAGACTTAATTAAGGAATTCATGAACTTAGGCTTGACATCTTAGCAAAGGTATAATATAATTATAGTTAGCGAATTTTCTAAATGAATACATAATTTTTAATAATACTTGATAATATACGATAATTTTGTGTATTCTATGTATCATATTGTGCTAGAAGAATACAACTAATACAAGTAATACTTAATTTTAGCCTAGTTGAGTACGATTAGTGGTAGTGGTTATGAGTTGTATTGATGATTATCCAGAGGAAGTTCGTACGCATACAGCATTACACATACTTAAAGGAGCAGTCGTGAAGATATTAGGTAAAGATGCTATGTGGACGGCAAGTACTTATGTTAAAGGGAAACATGGTAGACTAACCGTGAAGTTTAATAGAAAACCCACACCTGAGGAAATTAGTGCTATAGAAGAGTTAGCTAATAAGAAAATAGAAGAGGGATTACCTATAGAAGTTAAAGTTATGTCTAGAGAAGAGGCTGAAAGAACTTATGGTAACATAATATATGATTTATTCCCAGTGCCTCCAGATGTTAAAACTCTTTATATAACAATAGTGTATGATGTTGATGGTAGTATATGGAATATTAATGCTTGCAATAAGGAACATACAAGGAGCTCTAAATGCATAGGTAGGATAAAATTAAGGAAACCACGTTTTAGAAAATCTAAACAACTTCTCGAGATACCCTTCGATATAGAACCATAGTGCTAACTATTTGTATCCATCATTGTTTTTGGTAGTATAGTATGATCATTAATGCTCCTACGGCTACAAATGGTAGTACAGAAAGGTAAAAGTATACATATGAGTAGCCATACAATGAAGCCGCATGGCTTAAAAGCAATGGCATAATTAAACCCCCAATATCGAAGCCCATGGCATAGATAGACATAGCCCTATTAGCAACGCTTTTGTCTACACTTGATATTACTAGGAATTGTAATGTAGGAACAGTAAGTCCTATCCCAATTCCATAAACTATCGCCGATATATAGCTCCAAGGTATGTAGTAATTATAATACAATATTATCATAGATGAACTTATTAACACGTACCCTACAATAGCTATTTTTGCTGGATGTTTTTTACTTACTAATTTTCCTGCTAAGAATCTAGATACAGTACTGCTTAGACCAAACATCATCATAAAGTATCCATAAATCTTAGCCTCATATCCTATATCCCTATAATGTGCTTGTAATATCCCTGATAAACTTGAAAATATCCCTCCACCTATTATGGTTATTAGAAAAGATAACATAACTATGAGGTTTATTGCATCTCTCCATTTAGCTGTTGATCTAGTATTAATAACGTTGGAATCAGCAGTTTTAACCTCATATTTAAATGCTATACCACATATAGTTGATGTAATTAAAGCTAATACAAGTGTTATCGTGAATACCGGTGTATAACCTAGTAAATCAGTTATAGCACCAGCTATGGGTGGCGCAACTATACCAGTCATAGATATTATCATTGATCTTAATCCTAAAGCCATTCCAGCATACTTTCCAGCTATAATCGCCACAGCTGTGATTGATGGAGATACGAAGAAACCATTACCAGCTCCTTGAATAAGTCTTCCAACAAGTAAAATGTTGAAATCTTTTGAATACATATACACTAATGATGATATAGCGAGAAATAGCGCACCTATTGACATAGCAAGGTAGCTACTGGTCTTATCGGCTACGTATCCTGCAATAGGTCTTAATATCAATGATACCAGAAATAGTGAGGACCATATAATACCTGTTTTAACTACATCTATACCTATATCTCTGGAATACCTTGCTATAACCGTAACTATGAATTGTAATGCAAGGAAATATAATGTAACTATAATGAAGTTCAGTATTAAGCCCTTACTGTACTTCAACATTTTTACCTTAGGAGACTTCGATAGCTGGTTCCTAAGAATTTTATTCCAATAAAGTCATGTGTTATATTATCGTGTATTGTAGGTCAGCCGAGGACCACTTCCTCATCCATTCAGTAGAGGTCCCGGGGTACTTCTTCATCCCTTTATAACGTCGTTTTCAAGCATATTAAAACAATTCATCAGCAGTGCCTAGGATCCACATCCCGGCCGGGGTATCCGGTTACGGTATTCGGCAAACTCATCATTTTCCTAAATATTTACTAGTTCTCTCTAAATTATATTTCCTCGCCTTATGTGCTAGCTCATTACTAAGATAACTCTTACCACATAGCATCAGTAATAAGTATATGGTATAGTCTATGGTTCTTACTGCTAGTTCTCGTAGCTCTGAGAAATCTCTAACGGTGAGTACTTCTAATAACTTACTTGTTGGATGCGTATACTCAGCTAATTTTAGGTAAAGTTTAAGTATATCTTTTTTAACGACACCATGTAACCCTGGTATGTTTGTTATCATCTTAGCATTGAATATTGAAGCTGTTTTCTCTCTACGTGATAGTTCACGTTCAATGCCTTTTTGATCTCCTTTATGTTTCATATGAAGATATGTAGTTTGTACTATTACCTCAAGTATGAGTCTTAGATCCCTTATAGCATCCACTACATGGTCATGCTTGATGTTCTCCATGATATTTTCTATTACATGTTTGAGTAGAATTTTAGCTCTATAAAAATGTGGGTATTTATTTAAGCAATTATCTAGTTCTAATAAGACCTCGTTTAGATAGCTTAGTAGTAATTGAATAGTTTCTTTCAAATTATATCCTCTTTAGCTTCTCTACGAGCTCTCCTAATTCCTCTACAGCATGTTGTAGTACCTTACCGTCGGATATTATTGCAGCTAGCTTCTTCGTAAAGCGTTTAGGTGTATTCTTTCTCTTAGCACTTTCTAATTCTCCTACAAGGTTCTTGTATCCTAGCTCACCTATTATCTCTCTTAATTTATCATTGAATAGTTTTTCTTCGATTAATTTTTCAAGTTCATTATATAGTTCGACTAATCTCTTAGCATCACTACGTAATCCTTCATAGATGATATTTATAGCATGATCCCCTAGGCCTTCTGATGCTAGTACAACTAGGCTCTTAGGATCAGAGAAGTATTTTACGTTCATTGCCTCCGAATAGTATTTTGAAGGTATTTCTACTATTAATGGATTCTCATCGTCTCCGCTGAATCTTATGAACATGCTACGGTATTCAAGGCTTTTTTCAGCTAAATCTAGTAGCTCTCCAATACTTTTGCCATCAACTTCAACTATTGGTGCGTGTTTGTAGTCTAACATTCTTCCTACTTCACTTATCCCGACAAGTTTACCATCAGGTTTTCGTGCTCCTACTATATAGAGCTCATAGTCTTCATAATGATCTGGATCAGGAGGTAGAGGCTTAGTTATAGCTGGTTCTGGCCCAAGTAGTACGAACGTAAACGTCCAACCCTCATAGCCTTTAAACTTATCAAGTAATCCTGTAGTCTCAGCTACCTTCATAGCTGTTTCAACATAAGGGTTAATTATTTCTCCATAATCTGCTACTTCTAGTCTACGCTTCTCCCACCTCATGTTATGTAAAACATATTTTGTTGAAGCAATCCACCTCTTAAGTATGGTGTCATAGTAAAAGTTTATTTGCCATCCATCAACTCTCCATGAGGCTTCTACTATCTCCTTGTCTTTAGGTAAAGTTACGCCACGTACTCCTAAATCCTGTGCACGGGTAATAGGATATGATAGAAGTTCTATCTTATCAGGTTCCTTGAACAATAGTATGGTTCCGTTTGCATTTAATGCTACTGGGAAGTATCGTTTATAGCTACGTGGGTTCCACGAGTAGATGCAGACTTTGTGCTCTAATCCTTCCCAGCATTGTTTTTGTAAATAACGATTAAATACATCATTGTATCTTGATAGCACATAATCCTTCTTCTTACTTGGTGAGCCTAGAGCCCATCCGACTTTCCAAATCTCTTCTTCGCTGGGTTCCTCGCCTAAACTAAGCCACTTATCGATTTGTTTTTCTACAAACCATATCCAGTTAACCATAGCCTATACCACCATTATCTTTAATCATATTCTCACTTATCAATTAACCTTATGATATTATTAGTGTATGAAGCTACATGTAGAGTGTTTGAGAGCCTGGTATTGTATTTTTGATTATATATTTAATGTGAATTAGTATTAACTTATCTTTATATCTAGGTATTTAGAATGCCGCCATAAGGTAAAACTATTTCGTCTATGAAGCTAAGTACTGCGTCATAATGTGCTCCATACCTTAGATTCCTCATAGCGGGTACCTCTTGCTACTATTCTTTATGATGCTAAGATGCGTAAAGGTTTGTATCGATTGGTAGAACTTATTAGTAATCGTAGCATACATTTTATAAGATTATTAGCCATAATAGTAGGTATTCGAAGAATGGAGTAGTGAATCCGAGGATACCAGAAATGGTGGATAATATATTATGGTATGCACGTGTAGGAGATAAAATAGCAGAGTTTCTAAAAGGTAGAAAAACGTGTATTAAGGTTAAGGATAAGGAGTTATGTGAAATAAATGGTCGCGAGATTAAAGTTAATAGTTCATCTGATATAATAAAAATAGCATCAGCATACAGCTTACCAGTATCATTTCTTGGATCAACAGATGTTCTTATTGGTGGCTTAAAACTTGTTACCCCTACATGGGTTATAGGTTTTCGCTCAAAGGATTATTGGAGGTTAGGTCTTGATACTGCATGGCTCATAGCTAAGTTTCTAGTTGATAATGGAATAGAAAAAAGTGTGTACATAGCTTATATTGGTGAGGGTTTTGAGGTAAGAATTAATGAGAGAGCTTTATCTGGAATAGATAATTCTTTGAAAGTAAGTTTTAGTATCGTTGAATATGTCTTACGTAAGCTTAAGTTAAAGTTGCAAAGGATAGTATATGCATCACATGGAAGAATATATGTTAAGAATGGAGTAGTGAATCACATGCTCTACGCTCCTTTAACTCTCTTATCTAGTTCTGAAACAGTAATATACTTCAAAATTGATGAAGTCGAAGAATTTGATTTATCGTGGGCTAGTACAAATAGTCCCAAACATGATGACAAATGGCGTGAATATGATAAAAACGAGGTATTAGAGATAGCCAATAAGGCATTAATGGAGGTTAAAGACGAAAAACCTACTGTTATAGAAATAAAGAGACATGTTCCATGGAAGAATATTGAAAGATTCCAGGTTATGGGACTGCTACAGGCGGCAAGATATTACTTACTTAAAGGGGATTTAGATAAAGCCAAAAGTTTTGGATATAATAGGGCCGTATTTTATGCATGGGCTAAACATTATGGTGGAAGATTGAGGTACTATCGTCAACCATCGAAAATAGGTCAAGAATCGATAAGTGTGAGTGGGGCTAGTAAGAATAGAACATGGAGACAAGCTACTATATTGGGAGAGCCAGTAACAATATCGCCTCGTGGATGGTATGGTATGGGTGGTGAAGAACATTTACCTAGACATTATGATGAAAACATCGCTAAGAAAATAGAGATAGTCATACCATATGAGATAGCATGGAAAGCTACATTAGAATACCTCAAGAAATTCCCAAGAGAAGTATTAGAAGATCAGCAAAAATTCTTCAGAATGGTATACCAACCAGTACGTGATAGTTTTATAGAGGATGTTCTATTAAATCGTTCGCCTAGAAAAATAGTTAAAATAGAAGAAGGGAAACAAGTAAGAAGATCAACAGAACAACATGTAGCCAAGCCTTTTAGGAGTCTAGAGGAGTTCATGAAAGACAAGAAGGGTTGATAGGCATATGAGTAAGGAGTTCCCTTATACACTTACACCTCCTTCAAAAATAATTAATGAAGTAAGCCGCATAGCTAATATAAGCATAGAAGAGGAATGCATTGAAACAAATCAGAAGTTGTTAAGTAGGTATTCTTCTAAGGATGTGGTCGCAGTAATGGATATTCCACCATATGATAGAGCATTAGTTGATGGTTATGCTTGTAGATCTCAAGACATCCTATATGCTTCAGCTGAATCACCTGTAGTACTAAAACTAGTAGACAAAGATGTAATAAGCGAAGGTGAATGCAAGGAACTTAACACTGGAGATAAAGTACCCCAAGGCGCTGATATTGTGGTACCGAGAGAGTATACTTTAAGGGATAAAGACAGCATCCTAGTATACAATAGCTTACCTCCAAACTATGGTATAGGCTTGAGAGGCGAGGATATTCAGAAAGGAGAAGTAATAATTAGGAGAGGAGAAAGAATACGTCCGTGGCATATAGCACTAGCTTCTGCTCAAGGATTCAAATGTGTATACGTCTACAAGTTGCCTAGGACTATAGTTTTCTCAACGGGTATGGAATTACTAGAACCTGGTGAACCATATAGGGATGGAATGATATATGATTCTACACGTAGATTAGTTCTATCATACCTTAAATGGATGGGTTTTGATGTAAGTGATGGAGGTAGGGTAGGTGATGACATTGATATGATTGAGAAGATGTTTAGGAAACTGCTAAGTGAATATGATATAATTTTCTCAACTGGTGGAACAAGTATGGGTGAAAGAGATTATACCGTAAAGGCTTTAAAGAGACTTAAACCTGAGTATATTGTCCATGGTTTTGCTATAAAACCTGGAAGACCTGGGGCTATAGCCGTTGTAAATGGAAAGATAATTATGGCGTTAAGTGGTTTTCCTGTAGCAGCTCTATCAGAACTAGAACTGGTATTTAAGCCACTAATAGAAAAGTTGCTCAATATAAGAATAGATTATCCAAAGATAATGGGGAGGCTAACTAGACGAATACCTAGCCAGCCCGGGATAACAGAACTTTATCGTGTGAGAATATGGATACAGAATGGGGAATACTTCATAGAACCATTGAGACTTACAGGTAGTGGAGTATTATCGACATTAATTAAAGGTAATGCCTTCCTAATAGTTCCCGAAGACTCAACTGGTTTCGAAGAAGGAGAGAAGGTTGAAGTACACCTAGTTTCATGGTAGGATAACGTATACACCCAAATACTAGATTAAGCTAGTATATATTTAAGGCGTTAGACTATGAGGTTACAGCGAATTTATCCATTACTTATATTGCTTATACTAATTGTTTCATCAACGTTATCAGCAGTTTTACAATACAATCCATTACTACGTATAGACGAAGAACCTGAGATGAAGCTACTTGCACAAACCACACAGCCTACTCCCGTACTAGAAGTAGTAGAATCCTATAACATATATAATAGAGGCTCAAACCCATTTAATCTATCTGACTTAGGAGACCTATACGTTACCTATCCTCAAATAGATCTCAGACAAGTCATCTTAGACTACAAGGTATATGTAGCAGGTAAGCTTGTAGGTTATACCGTTAAGTCTGAGTATGGTAACTTATCGCTAGTAGCCATAGTTAATGTGGATGACATAGTAATTGATCCTGGGAAAAATGTTAGTATAAAAGTGTATTATAAGGTTAAGATAAAGCCGCCACCAAAACCTATATCTATAGATGACATATTGAATGCTTCATGGTATACTGTTTCAAGTATAAAGTACTATAATAATCTAACAGCACCCTCAAGATTTTGGAATTATTCTAACCCATTGATAAAGCTACTATCCGATTACCTATGGGAGAAAAGTAATGGTAACTTAGGCTTATATCTAATAGAAGCTGTGCGATGGATAAGAGAAAACATAGCTTATCGTACAAGAGTACCTGCAAGACATCCAGTGGAGGTCTTAGCTGAATATAGAGGTGATTGTGATGATGACGCAAACCTGCTAATAACGTTACTTAGAGCTAAAGGCATACCAGCAATACTTGAAGCAGGATTAGTATACATAAAAGGCTACTATGGGTCTACGCTTATCGACCATGTAGTGAGATATGAAATACGTAATGGAGGACCACATGGGTGGGTTAAGGTATACATACCTGGACTAGGATGGAGACCAATAGACTTGACATTTATTCTAACTGGGTCTAAGGACCCCATTGATGCGTTTAATGAAGGAGCATACATGAAGATGCCTATAGTGATAGTAGAACGTAGTTTAGGAAAAGATTATGCTTCAGAAACAGTTGAGGAGACAAGAAAATTAGAAAAACTAGAAGCCTACCTTGTAGCAAGAATAGAGTTAAACGTTGTTGAAGGCTAAGGTACACATACTTTTAATGGACTCCTCTTATGTCCTGACTTAATATGTCGTTCACGTACAGCTTTAACTAATTCTAATGGTGCTCCTGTTTTCTCAGCTATTTCTTCATCCCTTAATCCTACATCAAACATGTAGTAGAGTATAGGGTCTAGTATATCATATTCTGCTCCAAGTTCATCCATAGCTTTTTGCCCAGGCCAGAGATCTGGGCTACTAGGTTTCCATGCAATATCTTCTGGTATACCAAGATATTCTGCAAGCATTCTTACTTGAGTCTTATAGAGTCCTAAGAGTGGGTAGAAATCTGCTGCTGCATCACCCCATTTGGTAAAGTATCCGAGTAACCATTCGCTTCTATCACCACTGCCAACAACAAGTCTATTCTCCTTGTTAGCGTAATAGTAGAGTAAGATCATACGCGCTCTAGCTTTAACATTAGCTTTAGGTATACGTGGAGCAGTTTCATAGTCATCACCTCCTAACTTTAGAACGGCTTCTACAATAGGTGTAATATCAACTTTAACAACATCTTTTAACTCAAGAATTGATATTACTCTTTCAGCATCTTCTAATCCCTTTCTACTACTTTCTTTATCAGGCATTAATAACACCTTAACACGGTCCACACCCAATGCTCTAACACTAAGAGCTGCTATAGTTGATGAGTCAACGCCACCACTTAATCCAATAACAACACCGTTAGCACCAGCATCTGCTACGATGCGTCTAATGCAGTCTACTAGCTTCTTAGTAGTTTTCTCAAGATCTATTTTAAGGAAGTCAGGTATGGAGTAACGAGGCATTACCTACACCTTAATACTAGTTGTCGTAGCCTGGTATTTACAATTAAATGATGCGTATAGCCTATTAATAAATAATAGGTTGAATAACTATGAATTCAAGTGAAGAGGTAAAAAACATGGGTAATGCTGATAGACCTTTAGTATCAATAATAGTGCCGACATATAATGAAAGAGAAAATCTACCAATACTAGTTGAAAGAATAGATAAGGCTTTGAAAAATAAGTATAGTTATGAAATAATAGTTGTAGATGATAATAGTCCTGATAGAACATGGGAAGTAGCGTTAAAGCTTGCAGGCAAAGGATACCCCGTAAAACTAGTACGTAGACCAGGTAAGCTGGGACTAGGTACAGCTGTACTTGATGGTCTAAAGAAAGCTAATGGTGTATACGTTGTAGTAATGGATGCTGACCTTCAGCATCCACCTGAGGTTTTACCAAAGCTCTTAGACAAGGCTCTTAAGGAGAAAGCAGACATAGTGGTAGCTTCAAGATATATTCAGGGAGGTGGAGTAGAAGGCTGGAGTATCATAAGGAAGATTATATCTAAGGGCGCAACACTGATAGCTAAAATACTCTTGCCTCAAGCTAGGAGAACAACTGATCCTATGTCTGGTTACTTCTTGTTCCGTAAAGAGATTATTGAAGGAATAGAGTTGAATCCACTAGGTTACAAGATTCTATTAGAGATATTGGTTAAGGCTAAATATAGTAAAGTTGTTGACGTGCCATACATGTTTCATAGAAGACTTCATGGTGAAAGTAAGCTTGGAATAGGTGAAATGTGGAAGTATATTAAACATGTGTTAAGGTTAAGCGAGTATCGCCCAATAAAATTTGCAATAGTAGGTGCAAGTGGAATCCTAGTAAATGAAGGAGTACTATACCTAACGCTAAATATGGGGCTTAGTGAAGCAGTGGCGGGCATTATAGCTATAGAAGCAAGTATATTGAGCAACTTTACCTTAAATGACCTATGGACTTTTCGTTCACGAAGAAGAGGCAGTCTATTATGGAGACTAGTGAAATATCATTTAAGTGTAGCCCTAGGAGCAATAGTAATGTACTCAACCTATCTAACCCTAACATTACTCGTAGGATTAAGCCCATACCTTTCAATGTTCATTGGTATATTGCTAGGATTCATAGCAAACTACTTGTTAAGTGAAATAATTGTATGGAGGTAAACAGTTCTACAAGGCACCAAAATGTTTTAACCAAGTTTTAAGGCCATGAACAAGTATTAAGGAAAGCTTGACTTGATAGATCGCATAGTTCTACTACTATCACTTCTAGGTATTGGATGGGCTATTAGACTGACTTCAATCAAAGTAAACCGTGATAGAATTGACAAGATAATAAATACGTTTACGAATCTTCTTTACTCCCTATTCTTCCCATTAATGTTCTTCAATATATTCGCTGAAAGAGGATTAAACTTAGCAGATCTTTCCATTACGATTCTAGTATTCTCCTACACAATAATATCACTAGCAATACTCTACATGGTAACTCATAGATATAATAAGAAACTACGTAATGCTATTATAGTAACAGCTATTTTTCCTAACGTAATCTTTCTAGGATTCCCAGTAGTTATAACACTTTGTGGTGATATTACTTATGCCTCACTTTATAGTTTAGTAATGCTTGTATTAAACATAACAGTAGGCGGATTGCTGGGAATGCAACGACATGAAATTGTGTGGTCAATTATAAAACTACCAATACTATACGGGTTTGCCAGCGGTGTAGTAGCACATTATGTTATAGGGGACATTGTTATAACGTTCACATCATTTGCTAAAACAATAACATCGGTTATCTCTACTTATGGAGCAGCAATGGTAATGGGTTACTCTATTCCTGCATCAACAACAGTACTGAGCCGATATTACAAGCTGATAGGTATTCAAATAATCTACAGATTTGTTGCTTCACCACTAGTACATCACATTTTAACAATACCACTAGTGCTACCTTACGAAGCTTATCAACAAGTAATAATAGAGTCC
>CAYUVB010000030.1:0-19037 GCA_964448055.1 uncultured Desulfurococcales archaeon
GCTTCAAAACTATGCTGGGCTACGTCCTCAGCTATAGATTTAGGAATACCTTCTATTAGCCATCCAAGCCTTGTTTGATTTTTTAATGAGCCTAATGCTTTCACCAAGTTATAGAACTTGTTTGAAATCATACAAAGTCTCCCAGGAACATTTTATATCACTTGCCCCTTATGTTGATGGTATACGAAGGAATATTAGTTTATCTGAAGTATAATCATACGTAGGGTATTACAGTATGGTCAAAATATATAGAATTGATCCAGAGAACCCTGACAAGAAAGTAATATCTGAAGCTATCAGTATCCTAAGGAATAGAGGATTAGTAGTTTATCCCACAGATACTGTATATGGTCTTGGCGCAAACCCTCTTGATGCTGAAGCAGTTAGGAAGGTGTATTGGGCTAAGAGAAGAGTAGGTAAGCCCTTACCAATACTGGTTTCATCTATTGACGCGGTTAAGAGAATTGCATACGTAGATGAAGCTGCATTAAGGCTTATGGAAAGGTTTTGGCCAGGACCTTTAACTATAGTACTAAGAGCTAAGGATGTAATCCCTAAGGAGGTTACTCTTGGAACAGGTAAAGTTGGCGTACGTATGCCTAATCATAAAGTTGCATTAATGTTAGCAGAAGGGTTAAATGGATTAATTATTGGGACAAGTGCTAACATATCTGGAAAACCTTCCCCTAAAACCATAGAAGAAGTTATTGAGCAATTAGGTGATCGAGTAGACCTAATACTTGATGCAGGTCCTGCTAGAATAGGAATACCCTCAGCAGTAGTTGACCTTACAGGTAATAGACTAAGAATTATACGTGAAGGACCTATTAGTTATAGTGAGCTGCTATCAGTAGTAAACGAAGACCACTAGTACTTGGTTCCTCTTATTGCCAGATACAATCCAAGCAATATTTGAGCCATTATAAGATAGACTATAGGACTAACGTACTCTGAAAGTATTAGTGCGGCTAATATTGTAGCCCCCACGGGCTCAACTAATACTATAGCTATAGTTGATGATAAAGGAAAGTACTTTAAAGCATAATTAATCATGGTGTGGCCACCAAGCATTGGCACTATAGCGAATAATGCAAAGAGTATCCACGTTCTAATATCATAGTAAATAATATTATAATTAAGCATTAAATTACAGAGAAGTAAGGTTAATGACGCAGAACTATATACTATTAAGCTATAAGTAGTAGTTGAATATTTCTTACGGAAAAATTTACCTATAGAGAAATATGCTGCCGCAGCAAGAGATGCTATGAATGCTAAGAGTATACCGTACGCATTGCCTATAGCCACATGCTCACTCATTAATGATAGTATAGTAATACCAGTGAATGCTAGGAGAATACCTATGATTTGGATAATACTTATACGTGTTTTAAACAGCTTATAATCAATGATAATTGAGAATACAGGATAGGTGTCAACAATAATAACACTTAATGATACTGGGAGTAAGAACAAAGATTCAACCCATAAAGCTAGATGTACTGCAAGCATAATACCCGAGAAACTCATGAGCAATATCTCACTTCTATTCATTTGCCTAAGTTCTAGTAAGTAGCTTCTTTTCAATAATGCTAGAACGAAAAGAACTATTGAGGAAAAAACTAGACGCCATAGTGCAATAACGTAACTAGGAGCATTTGTTAATCGTGCTAGTATAGCAGCCCATGAAATACTCATTCCTGCAATAATTAATGCTAGGTAGGGCTTATACAAACTTCCACAACCCTCTTGCTTAAGGTACGTAAAACACATTATCTAAATCAACTGATATAGTTGTTGGTGAATGCTTTTGATACCAATAGTTATACTAGCAGCTGGTATGAGTACTAGGTTTCCGGGAAATAAATTACTCTATGAGGTAAATGGTAAACCCTTGATTAGACATATAGTTGAATCAGCCCTTGAATCGAAGGCTGATGAAGTGATAGTAGTCTTGGGCCATGAGATAGAGAAAATATCAGCAAAAATAGAGGATTTAGATGTTGTGATGGTATACAATCCTAAATACAAGGTAGGTATGTCTGAGTCGGTGAAAAGGGGTGTGAGGGCTGTCTACAAGTGGGCGGAAGCTGTGATAATACATCCAGCTGATGTAGCTTTTGCTCCCCCACAAGCTTTTGATGCTGTTATAGAAAAATACCTTAACACGAGAGCTCCAGTAGTTGTTGTAGCATATAAGGATGAGAAGGGTCATCCAATACTGTTTTCCAAAGAAACATTCAATGACATATTATCGATTAGCGAAAAAACTATGGGTCTTAAATACGTTACGAGAAAGTACTATGACAAAACAATTATTGTGAACTTACCATATAAAGAGATAGTAGTAGACATTGATACATTAGAAGATCTTAAACTACTAGGAAAACTTTAGTTAGTACTCAATATTCAATTAACCTCATACTATTTATATGATTGATAAATGTGGTAGGTTTTTAATGTTTTTCATCAACCCTATTATTTCAGCCATTATACTAACAGCTATTTCCTCTGGTGTTTGTGCACCAATATCTACGCCTATAGGAGCATAGATTATTCCTTTAAGTTTTTCAACATCTATACCTTCCTTAGAGAGTCTTTGTTTGAATAGTACTACCTTTCTTTTACTACCGAGAAGGCCTATGTATTTAGGTTTAAGTTCTATTGCCTTCTTTAATACACTATAATCTTCCTCTACGCTGCCGTAGACTATTACAACATAATCATTTTCTGTAATATTGGCTTTCTCTAATCCTTTCACCAACTCATCTACAATAATGTTTTCAGCGTAAGGGAATCTTTCTTTTGAAGCTAATTCTTTATTATCATCTATTATGGTAACCCTAAATCCAAGGAAATTAGCTAAATCCGCAAGAGGTTTACCTATATGCCCTGCACCAACTATTACTATCCTAGGTCTAGGTTGTATAACATCTATGAATACTTCGACTTCACCTCCACATTCAAGACCCGTAGGTATAGCATCCTTAGGTATATGATCTCTTCTAAAAACGTACCTTAACTTCTTAGAACGACCCTCCTTTAATGCCTTTAATGCCTCATTAATTATTTGTCTCTCAAACACTCCTCCACCTATGGTTCCTACGGTCTTACCATTATATAGTACAAGCATTTTAGCACCTGGTTCACGTGGACCTGAACCCAACTTCGAAACTATGGTTACAAGTGCAACAGGTCTTTGCTCTTCTATTTCCTTAATTATTGTTTTAAATATAGTTTCATCCATATAGGATCCCATAGCTATTATCTCCCTATACTATTTTAGAGATTCACATACTTCAAGTATAACTAACACCAAGACTTGATTTTAAGACTTTAGAGAGAAACGGCCATTTACTATAAGTGGGATTTAGGCTATATATCGTAGGTTATGTGGAGTGCCCTAAACTATGGGCTCCTATATTATTTTGAAATCTTTGGTCTTTCCATTACCTCTGTAGGGACGAGCCTTATGCCCTCAACCCAATGTTTATAGTGTGGCTTAGTATAGTATTTTCAATCAAACTTAGTATTGTAATATATTCTTGCTCCTCTAAGTTCATGCTGATACTCGGGCCAAGGTTTTTGTTGTTATGCTAATTCAATAGCACAAGTTTTAAACACTATGTAGCTTTCATATATTGCCCACCATTCCTTCACTCCGAGAAAATCGAATGAGCATCCCCTTTTTGCTAAGTACATTATTGGGTCCACATTTAATCTTCTTACATCTTCTTACAAATGCTATTGTATGTAAGCTAATTACTATATCATCATTCCATAGCCTAGCGTTTGCTAAATCGACTAAAGTTCCTTCACGAATGCCTATGAGTATGAAGTGGTCCTTTATTCTTCTCCTGAGCCAACCTAAAACTTCGGCATATGTTCTAACTGATACTATGTCGTAGAAGTCTTTGTCTACTTCAAGGTATGGTTTTATTGTCCTCAATATTTTAGGTGCTTTGCCTACTATAGCTTGCTTGATAATAAGCACACTTCTATCTTTTAGCTTTATAATTTTATGGTTCATATGGTATCTTTGATTTAGGTGATTCAAGTAGTCTTAGAATACCTTACTATTTCTTAGATTTTTATCCCGTATTCCGTTGCTACTACATAGGTGTCTCATAAGGCATACATTTCACTCTTTAAGGGCACTTTTATTCTCTACCCTAAGCAAAATATTAAGTTCTACCAGATTAGCTTAAGCACCAATGTTCTGTGGATTTACGATATAAAGATATTATAAACGACATGATGTATCTTAGGTTTACTTAAAGGATCATTCATAAAGTACCATTTCCTTTAATTTAACTAGAAAATACTTAAATTCTAGCCGTTTTCAATATTCTACGTCCTCTTGTAACCACCTATTGGAGGAGTCTCATATGGAGACAGTAGTAATAGCTTTAGGAGGAAACGCCTTCCTTCAAAAAGGCCAAAAAGGTACTGTAGAAGAACAATGGAATAACGTTGTAAGAGCTATGAAGCAAATAGCAGACATAATCGAGTGTGGGTATAGAGTAGTTCTAACACATGGTAATGGACCACAAGTAGGTAATATATTGGTATGGATGGAGTCTGCTAAAGAAAGAATACCACCACTTACAATGGATATTGCAGGTGCAATGACTCAGGGATGGCTAGGATATATGATTCAGCAAGCCTTGAGAAATGAGTTAAGACGTAGAGGATTAAATAAGGTAGTAGTATCGATTGTAAATCAAGTACTTGTAGATAAAAATGACCCAGCATTTCAGAATCCAACAAAATATGTAGGACCTTACTATACAGAGGAGGAGGCAAAGAAAATTGCTAAAGAAAAAGGCTGGACAATGAAACCTGATCCACGTGGTGGCTGGAGAAGAGTAGTGCCATCACCCGATCCTAAAGATAATCTTGAGATTGACGCAATACGTGCACTAGTAGAAGCAGGCTTTATAGTAGTAGCTTCTGGTGGTGGAGGAATACCGGTAATAAACGAAGACGGTGAAATAAAAGGTGTTGAAGCAGTAATAGACAAAGACTTAGCGGGCGAAATATTAGCATCAAAACTTGGGGCAGACTATTTCATAATACTAACAGATGTAGAAGGGGCAATGATTAACTTTGGTAAACCTAATCAAAAGATGTTAAGAAAGATAACAGTAAGTGAAGCAGAGAAATACTACAAGGAAGGGCACTTCAAGCCAGGATCTATGGGACCAAAAGTACTCGCTTGTATAAGATTCATAAAACATGGAGGAAAGAAAGCGGCCATAGGACACCTATATAGAGCGCTTGATACATTAGAAGAGAAAACAGGTACAATAATAGTACCAGACTAATAACATTAATAAAAACATAGAAAACATAGATGTTTCTATATTAGTCTAAATTCTTTTATCTCATTTCATTATCTTACTTCTTGTTATTCTATAAACTATAAGTAAGGGTATTATTGAAGTCAATGCAATAGCTGAGGCAATCATCATACTATAAGTGTATCCTAAGACATCGGTTAAGGGCCCGAATACGGAAACAGCTGACCCTGCAATACTCATACTAGTATTTATCAATCCCATAGCTAACCCTCTTCTATCTTTACCACTAACTTCAGAAGCTAAGCGTATAAACCCAGTGTCATAGAATGGATAGATAGGTATAATCCATAATAAGACTAATGTGTATCCCCGAAGAAACGATGCTAACAGATATACTAACGAGTACATTATAATAGCTACTAGAACGGTCTTAACCCCACCAAGCTTATCAGCTATGGCACCAGCAATAGGTCTAACTATAGCACCTGTAAATGAGGGTAAACTAGTAATTGCTAATCCATAGAGTAATATATTTTCGTTTACTTCATAGTAAAGTTTTACCGATATTAAATTAAGCGCGTACTCCATACCCAACGTTAAAATTATGCATGTAAGAGCTACATATCCTAATACTCCTTTCAGTATATATGCTATTCTAACAGGCGTATATTTCCATTCATACTTTCCGAGAACAAAGTATGATAAGGTATATGCAAGTCCGGCTAGTATTCCAGAGAGAATTAGTGTTAAACGTATGTTAGTATAGCTGGCCATAAGACCAGCAACAATGCCGCCTAATCCCCAACCAATACTACCACCTAGAGCGAAAAAACCATATCTACGGCCTATGTATTCGCCCGAAATCCTTGATATACCGGCAAGTATTGTTGGCCAAGCAGCAGCCCATCCAAGTGATGCAAGAGCTACAATTATTGGGATAAATTCTAGCTCTACAATTCCTACAAGAGATATAACGTAGGCTAGAACGCCAAATATGAGTACACGTTTGATACCATATCTATCGCTTAGATAACCCCATATAAATGATGTTAGACCAGGAAGCCATTCGCAGCTGGCAATAATTAGTACCATAGAATAAGAAGCATTTAGAAAATCAGTGTAATACGGACGTGAAAGTGAAAAGTATATACTCCATCCAAGACCTCCCATGAAATTCGCTATTGTGAGTAGTATGAGCTTTTTATTCACAACAAGTCCTAGAGTCTTAAGACATCAAGGTTAATTAAAAACTTTACTATATTATAATTTCAATTATAGTGATGATATTGCATCCTTGATCAATTAGATGTGTATAAAACTTTCGAGAAATTGTTATTAGAACCAAGTGAGTTCAGAGAAAAATATTTATACCAGAGCACTATATTTTAGCTCCTAGAACATTTCTACGGGATGATGGATATGATTAAAGTAGCTATTCTAGGTCAAGGTATGGTTGCTACACATTTGGCAATAGGTATTGAGCGTATTAAGCAAGGAGAGATAGAACCATACGGTGTTCCGTTAGCTAAATACAAGTTACCTTATCGTATAGAAGACATAGATATAGTTGTTGCGTATGATGTGGACGTGAATAAAATAGATAAAAGTTTATACGAAGTTGCAAAAGAGCTCGTTGGTGATATGTTATCTATACCTGCAACCCTCAAAGACATATATGTTAGAGAAGGTATACATTTGGGGAGCCTTAGGGGTTTACCGTTTAAAGCTACAGGCTTAGAAGAAAAAATGGGGCTAAGAAATGCTATATATAAACTAATTGATGATTGGAAAGAGTTGGGTGTAGATGTAATAGTTAATGTTATAACAACAGAATATGGTAAACCATTCCATAAACTAGAATTGTTAGAGAAAGCAGTAAGCGAAGGAAACGGTATTACGGCAAGTCATGCGTATGCTTATGCTGTTGCAATGTACTCGAAGGATCATAGGAGGGCGGGTTTCGTAAACGTAATACCAACACCTTTAGCAAATGATGATGCAGTTGTAGAATTGTATAGAAAGGTTGGAGCTGTAGTACTAGGTGATGATGGAGCAACGGGTGCTACACCACTAACAGCAGATTTACTTGAACATCTTGCTGAAAGAAACCGCTATGTTAAGTTTGTGGTTCAGTTTAATATAGGTGGAAACACGGACTTCCTAGCATTAGCACAACCTGAAAGGAATTTAATGAAAGAACACACTAAGAGCAAGATAGTAGAAGACATACTAGGATATGATGCACCCCACTACATTAAGCCTACAGGGTATCTAGAGCCGCTAGGCGACAAGAAGTTCGTGGCAATGCACTTAGAATACTTAACATTCAACGGGTTACAAGATGAGATATATGTATTAGCTAGAATAAACGATAGTCCAGCACTAGCAGGTAAGCTAGTAGATCTAATAAGACTTGCAAAAATAGCAGTAGACCGTGGCGAATGTGGAACAGTGTATGAGATAAACGCCTTCTACATGAAGAAGCCAGGACCGTTAAAAGGTAGAGCTATATCGAAGATAGTATCATATTACAAGTTACTTGAATGGCTTGGGCTTAAAGCTAACTAAACTCTTTTTACATTAATTACATTAATCTCTAAAATAAACAATCTATACATACCTATGTGAACTCTATTCCACTGTCCTTGTCTTTTATACTCCACATTAGCTTTATCTAACTCTAATTCTTCTCAGTCTAAGACTGGGGAAATAAGTGAGTACTGTTGATGCGGCACTCTTAGCATTATTTGGAGTTATCCTTGTAATGGCGGGTTATCGTTTAGTTAGGTTTCTAGCGTCTATATTATTCGCTGGGCTCTTGGGCTTAGTAGGATTCCAAGTAACTTTATCTACGCTAGGAAGTAATATTATAGCATTCATAGCTGGCATAATATTGTTTATCATAGGAGCTGTTATAGGATTCCTAGCATTCAAGACAAGTTTATCGATAGTAGGTGGTTATGCGCTATCATCTATAATATTACGGGTCATAGCAAACTATAAGGATCTTAACATATTAGTTGAATACCATGAAGTTGTGCTCCTAATACTAACCATAGTATTAGCTGCGATACTATACATGGTTTTAGATCATTTACTAGTTATAGGATTAGCTATTGTAGGAGGTGTTCTAGTATTCTTAAGCCTAACATATTGGCTACCAATAATTATAGCTGTACCGTTGGCAATAATATTAGTAGTGGTAGGCTCTCTCTATCAATTAAAGCATATAAAGGAGTGAATAGTACTGAATTAGCGTTGACGAGGTCTCCAATCATTGGAGGCTCATACAGCGCCTACATGGATGCTGGAATTTGCTCTTGCACTAGGTTTAGCAAAGATAATGGAAGGCTTGCTAATTAGGATCAGGTTACCAAGAGTACTGGGTTATGTACTAGCTGGTATAATCCTAGCTAGTGTGGGCTTTACCTTATCCAAGACTATGTATGCTTTCGCCATATTAGGTATTGTGGCAATGTTATTTCATGCAGGTCTTTCTAGTTCTACCCGTGAATTCTTCCGAGGTCTACGTACAGCGGGCATTATTGCTATAGGTGGTGTAGTTGGTGCACTTGTAGCAGGTTTTGCTACCATACCATTACTTAATGTGGATTGGCTAACAGCTTTCTCTATAGGTGTTATATTATCAGCAACATCTGTTAGTCTAACAGTTCAAACACTTGAAGAACTAGGTAAGGTATCATCAGTAGAAGCAACGGCTATCATAGGAGCAGCAGTGGTAGATGATGTCTTAGGTTTAGCATTACTTAGTACAACTATAGGTATATCGGGGGGCATAATTAGAATAGAGTATGTAGCAGGTATATCAGCTTTAGCATTCGCGTTTTGGCTAGTAGTATCATATGGATTCCAGACTGTTTCGAGGCCTTTGCTTAAATTTGCTATAAAAACAGAGATTGAAGCACCATTACTTACGCTATCGTTTGTTCTGTTAATGATATTATCCTATGTTGCAACATACGTTAATTTAAGCGCAATACTATTAGCATATGCTTTGGGTTTAGGCTTAGCTAGTTACCCGTTTTTAGCTAAAAGGATATTTTATAAGATAGAACCAATAATATCATTGTTTACTCCTCTATTCTTCGTATATTCTGGGATGCTTGTTGATATTCATGCCCTTATACACGAAGAGTTAGCTAAATACGTGTATACAATACTAATAATATTATCATTAGCTGTAGTATCAAAGTTATTAGGATGTTATATAGCAGCGAGAATCTTAGGTTTTGATCACTATACTTCTCTCATCATAGGAGTAGGTATGATGCCTAGAGCTGAAGTAATGCTAACAGCTGCTGCACTAATATACAACCTAGGCTTAATAACACATGATATATACATTAGTATTCTCCTAATATTACCCTTAACGGCATTAACTGTTCCTCCGTTATTAAAATACTTCTATTCTAAGAAAACGTATGTACATTAAACACTGTGTTAACATGTAGTATAATAGGGAACACGTTAAATCTGTCTAGGTAGTAAATATTTATAAATGGTAGTGTTCCAACGTGAAAATGTTGTGATATAGCGAAGGGGCTGGAAATGACTTTAGAATCGGCTAAACAAACCATTGAAGCAAAAGCAAGTACTAATGGTACTGAGTACGTGATCTCCTGGATAGCAGTTAAGCTTAGTCGTATGGGTTTTGAAGTAAAGAGGAAATATATAATTGAAGGCGAAGGAGGAGTTCATCACGAAGTAGATATTCTAGCAACACTTACACCAATACCCGGTTTAGCTGTTAGAATAGGTTTTGTAGTACATAAGGGACTCTTAACAGTAAGCGATGTTGAGAGATATATTGCTTGGAGAAACGAGCTACCATTGGATAAGATAGCATTAATAGTACTAGGTGATATAGAGCCCGATGCATTAGAATTAGCAAAACACTATGGTATAGATATAATAAGACCCGTAGAGGAGCTTAAAATAGACCTAGATAAGGTTAAGGGGTACAAGCTATATAATGAAGAATACATAGAACCTAGACTAGGTCTGCTAGATGCAGTAGAATTGCTGCGTAAGGTTAGGTACTCAATATTACGTAGGCATAGAAAGGTAGTTAAATGTGCTTTAGTATATCTTCCAGTAATGATTATTGAGGCTCAAGTATCTGAAAAAGACCCTATAAAGGATGAGACTAGGCTTGTTAACATAAAATTAGCTTTCGACGGTCTTCAAGGTTATCTCATAGTCCGTGATGGTGAAACTATAGGGGTAGAAGAGGTTCTAGGGAGGTTCTCAGATATATCAGATGAAGCAATACATATACTAAGGATAATATCTGAGGATGGAACCGCTACATTGAATGATATAGAAGAATCTATTGGTATTACTGGTGAAAAGCTTAGAGCAGTACTTGGTAGACTAGCTGAAAAATCACTAGTTGACTTGTTTGGTGATATGGTAGAGATAAGATATAGTATCTTTAACAAATCCTTTGACCCGCGAGAGATAGCTAACGTAGCTGGCACTAAGGTGAAGAAGGGTGTACCGGAGAAAAGAAGAGGAATATTAGTCTTTGAGCCAAAGACCTATATTAGTAGGTTCATAGAACTTATAGAATCTATGAACGGCCATATCGATAGAATAACGGTTTTATATTATCCATTATATGTTGGATTATTAGAAGAGAATAATGGGAAAGCCCAGAGACTTGTAATAATAGATGGTATAACAGGCATGGAAGCTAGAAAACTTTGTAGAGTTCTAAGTGAGATAGAAACGATTAGAGTAATAGAGAATGAAAGTGTTGATATAAATGAATGTTCTAAGTTGGTTTAATTCCATCATATTCTGGATAGAAAATTACATACCAAAAAATAGTGTTGGTAAGCACTAATTTAATTAGCATCCCATCCTACCTTCTATACTATGGGTGTTACTCTGAAGAAAATAGAAGCAATAATACGTGAGGAATCCTTGAATCAAGTAAAAAAGGCTTTAATGGAGGCAGGTTTCAATCCCTTAACAGTTTATATTGTAAGGGGTAGAGGTAAGCAAGGTGGTATAAGGTATAGATGGCCTGAAGGCGAAGAATACTATGACTTATTGCCAAGGGTTAAAATTGAGATAACAGTCGATGACGAAGATGTTGATAAAGTAATAGACATAATCATTAAAAGTACTAGACGTGGCATACCAGGTGATGGGAAGATATTCATTATTCCTGTAGAACGTGTTATACGAATACGTACTGGTGAAGAAGGTAGAGAAGCATTAGGATATTGACTTAGTCCTATAACCTCTTTTTAATCACGTTTTTAACGGCTTTTTAATCGCTAGATGTTGGCAAAATACTAAGGTGTAGGCTATGCAGTCGTATGAAGTATATAGTGAAGGTGACTTATTTAAATTATTTATTAACGAGGTTATGGAAAGACTTGCAAGCATAGCTAAAGTAGATGTAGTAATTGTGGGTGCAGGACCAGCTGGTTTATCAGCCGCTATATCCCTAACAGAAAAGAAGTTACATGTTGTTGTTTTTGAACGTATGCTTGGAGTTGGCGGTGGCATTAGAGGCGGTGGAATGCTATTACCACTAGTTTTAGTTGAAGAGGGGTATCCTAGGCAGCTTCTTGAAGAATGTGGCGTAAAATTGAAGAAGATTGGTGAAGGCTTATATGCAGCTGATCCAACAGAATCTATGGTTAAATTAGCTGCTAAGGCAATAGATAACGGGACGATAATAATACCTGGTATAACAGTGGAGGATCTTATAACAAGGATTGATGATGGTAAACTTATTGTTAAAGGAGTAGTAATAAATTGGTCACCTATAGTTGAAGCTAAATGGCATGTGGACCCATTAATGATTGAATCTAGAGCTGTAGTTGATGCTACAGGGCATGATGCAGGTATTGTAAGAGTATTAGCCAAAAGATACCCTAATCTAAGACTAAACATACCTGGTATGGCATCAATGAATGTATGGCTTGGAGAAAAAGAGGTTGTAGCTAAGACAAGTAAAATAGTTGAAGGCTTATATGTTGCTGGTATGAGTGTAGCAGAGGTTTATAATACCCACCGTATGGGGCCTATACTTGGAGGAATGATTTTATCAGGTAAAAGGGTTGCAGAACAAATACTAAGAGATCTGGGTGTGACTTAAGTGAAAGACAATGTTTATACAAAAGTAGCATTATCTATAGCAGGTAGTGATCCAAGTAGTGGAGCTGGTGTAGAAGCGGATCTAAAAACATTTAGCGTATTAGGAGTTTATGGCACCATAGCTATAACGGCAGTAACGGTCCAAAATACCTGTGGTATAAAGCATATTGAATACATAGATCCTGGAATAGTCGTAGAACAAGTTAAAGTAATACTCGAAGACATGGATGTCAATGCTATTAAGACTGGATTACTAGGTAGGAAGGAAACTATTAACGCCTTGGCAGACTTACTAAAAACAATCGATAAACCCATAGTTGTCGACCCTATAATTTATGCGAAGGATGGTACAAGATTACTAGATGATGAAGCGTTAGAGGTATTAATGAAGAATCTATTACCGATATCGACTATTGTTACACCTAATAGAATAGAAGCAGAGAGATTAACAGGTATGACTATAAGGAACTTGGAGGATGCAAAGGAGGCAGCAAAATACATAGTTGAAGAACTAGGTGCTAAGGCGGTAGTAGTTAAGGGAGGGCATCTTCAAGGAGACTTTGCTATAGACGTGGTATACTATAATGGAGAATACAGAGAGTATGCTACACCTAGGATAACTTCAGAGGAAGTTCACGGTACTGGTTGTGTGTTCTCGGCTGCGATAACAGCTGAATTAGCTAAGGGTAAGGATGTATTTGAAGCAGTCAATGTGGCAAAGCAGCTCATAACCCTCGCTATAGATTATAAATTAAAACTCGGTAAAGGATATAGCTTAGCTAATCCGTTGGCATGGATTGATATAGCGGCCGAAAAATATCATATACAAGAGAACATAAGAGAGGCTCTTAAGATAATAGAGGAACATGGAAATCTTATTTCAAAATATGTACCGGAGGTTCAAATAAACCTAGTAATGGCTTTACCTAAACCCTATGCACGTGATATAAATGACGTAGCGGGTGTTCTTGGTAGAATAGTTAGATATGATGATACCGTGAAACCAGCAGGGCCAATAATCTTCGGTGCATCAAGGCATTTAGCCAGGGCAGTACTTAAAATCATGGAGTATGATCCTTCAATTAGAGCTGCAATGAACATTAAATACAATGAGGAAGTCATTGAGAAAGCCAAGTACTTAGGCTACAAGGTATCCTTCTATGATAGAACCAAGGAGCCTCCAGAAATAAAGAAAAAGGAAGGGGCAAGTACTCCATGGGGTATAGAACAAGCTGTTAGGAGGATAGGAGGCGTACCGGATCTAGTGTATCATCTTGGTGACTGGGGCAAGGAACCCATGATAGTATTGTTTGGTAAAACAGCTGTGGACGTTGTAAAGAAGCTCATAAGGATTTTAACAATACCTGACTAGTCCATATATTCCCTACTTAGTTGCTAAGCTACTGAATGTATTTTAAATAAAACTATAATGGAGAGCAAATGATGAAGTATTATATATGATTAGTAGTGACAAGTTCTACTGTTCTCTATTGTATAGAATAATTGTTAAAATAATATAGCTAATGTCGTAAAAATCGTTATATGTTAGAGCAATATCAATTGTTGAACAAGTATACAGGGGGATAGTAATCTGAATTACTTAGTTGTAGAGATTATGGATAGGGGAATAACCGTTTTAACGTATCTAACGTGTTATTCTAACGTTTATACCTAGTTATCAGTTTTCATGATAGTCTTATAGATATAGAATGCGTTTAGGTCTCCTTGTTGTAATAGTCTCGTTATCATAGGTATAGTTGCAAGGATAGATTTAACTAAAGGTATAGGGAGATGTTTATCTGAACTTTCAAGGATCTTTACTGTGTGAACTATAGTACTACAATGTTAGTCTATAAAGCCAATTCTCATTCTACGGCAAATTTAGTATTTTAAGGCAAGAATCCTTATATAGTCAGCAGCATCCTCTGCGAAGTCAATTATGTTCTCTAAGGCTTCGATGAAATCTCTTAGTAGTATTACCAGTGCTGGATTAGGAGCTTTTTCTCCATAATTTAATAGTAATTTTCTAGCAACCATGTTGACTTCGTCGCCCTTCTCTTCGAGTTCTTCTACCTTAGTAGACTGCGATAGAGCTTTTTTATCATCACCTTCTATTAAAGCCTTAACCGCATTTACTAAGAGATCAACTGATTCTGATGCAAGACGACTCATTTCTTCGATACGTTCCCTGATATCGAGCGGTATCTCAAGGTATGGTATTATTGTAAGATATCTTGCAGCCTCCTTAGTTTGCTCGGATATAAGATCAAATCTACGTATAAGCCTTGCAAGAGCCTCCTTAACATCGGAATCCTTTACTGCCTCGTCTATCCGGAAAAGTATGCTGCGTCTAATCTCATCTGCACGTGTATCAGTTCTTATACCATTGGATAAGACACTCATAGCTTCTCCTACACGTACATCGTTTAATAATAGTATACCTCGTCGAAGATCACTTATAATCTTGTGAACGAGTTCAACATATTCTATTAGATCTCTTGTAATATCATCTGGTATAGTACTTCTTGTTTTACTTATCAAGATTATTCACCATGCTACAGATAGTATTGTGTGGCACTTATACGTTTCTAAACCTGGTGCAATAAGGTAATTAAGCATTACAAGTACTGAATTACTGTGGGAGTACCTCTTGCCTCAAACAAGCTCTGGGAGTGATAAAGGGATAAGATTTGGCGTATATATACCACCGGATTTAGCAAAGGAACTAGATGAATGCATTAATAAACTAGGTATATCAAGTAAATCACATTTAGTACAAGAAGCATTAAGACTATTCTTAGCAGAACATCGTTGGCGTCTTTCAGGTAATGTAGTAGGAGCTATAGGTGTGATATATAATCATGATGTAGGGAACGTAGATGAAGAATTAACAGATGTACAACATAAATACCTAGATATAATAGCTGGGGCATTTCATCTACATCTAGACAAGGAGAACTGTCTACTGATAATAATAGTTAAGGGTGAAAGCCAAAGAATAAAGAATCTACTAGATGAAATAATAAAACTTAAAGGAGTAAAGTCAGCAAGACCTTTACTTCTTGCGTATTAATCGACTTAATATGTTAAGGATATTTTAATATCGTTTTTAATATGACTGGCTTTGGAATTCTAAATGTTTATCAAGAAGAATAACTTCGTAAGATTTATATAGTAATTCAAATGTTTCTGTTGAGAAATGATTAGAGAGGACTATTAAAGTCTAATAAGCTATTCCTAGAGCAAAAGCGAGGGGTCAATGCAGTGATAACATTCTGGTTGATATTAGCCGTCTTTGCCGCTTTCTTTGTTGCATGGAATAATGGTTCAAACAATGCACCTAACTCTATAGGCACAGCTGTAGGTGCAAGAGTCTTAAGCGTTAGGAGGGCATTGTTTATAGCAACCATTGTTAGCTTCATAGGAGCTATGAGCCTTGGCATATATGTTACAGATACTGTCATGCGGGGTATTGTGAATACAATAGATATGCCCAAATACATAGTAGTCAAAGGCATGATCGCTGTGTTATTTTCTACCGGGATCTGGACATTGATAAGCACGTTCCTTGAGATCCCTATGAGTGTGCATGTATGTATTATAGGCGGAATTATAGGCTTCGGCTTAACTGTAGATACTTTATTTATAAGTTGGACAACAATAATTAAGATAATGATTGCGTGGATTATAGTCCCTATAACATCAGCTATACTAGCATATGTTTTATATCGCGTGTTTAATAAGTCGTTTGGAGATCCTAATATGGCTAAAATATCAGTAATAACTTCGAGTTACATAACTATTGCCACGCCAACAATACTAACACTAATAAAGACAAATACAACATCCGATATAATATTCGCGCTTATAATAACGTTGACAATAAGCACTATAGCAACGATTTTTGTATATTATCACTGGAGAAATAGTGTTTTGGCACGAAGAGACCCTTTGTATGAGGTTTCTAGGATACTGCTAATAATGGCTGCCGCCGCAATGTCTTTCTCCTTTGGCGCCAATGATGTCGCTAATTCGGCTGGACCATTAGCAGCAATATTCTATGCACTAGGATATGGTGATATATCTACATCAGCTTGGTATGCAATAATAGTTTCAGCTATAGGTCTATCAGCTGGAATAGCTATGTGGGGATCTAAGGTAATAGGGACTATAGGTGAAAAAATAACACCGTTATCACCATCGACAGCATACGTGGCACAAATGGCTGCAACATTAACAATGCTAGTGGTTTCAAGACTAGGACTACCTGTATCAACATCGATGGCCATAGTGGGCGGTGTTATGGGTGTGGGTTTTTCAAGAGGAATAAAAAGTATAAATACAAGGCTGATAAGCAGAATATTTGGTTTATGGCTAATAGCGTTACCAGCAACAATGATAATAGCATATGTATTAACAAAATTATTTATATTAGTATAACTAGATAATTATTACATTTACGCATTATAAACCTGCAAATAATCATCAAAGCATTATATTATGTTCTATGAGGTTTTATTAGTTATGTTTAGATCGACTAAAACTATTGATGTTTGGGGTAAAAGTGGAAATAGGTAGGGAAGGTTTCGTACAATATAGGAAACATAGGAAGAAATAATTGATTTGTAGCAAGTATTGCCAGGGTTTGAACCCAGGACCTCCGGCTCCAGAGGCCTGAGATTTATAAAGAAGCGTTTCAGTAACTGATGTAGAGCTGAAACAAGATTGCATATTTGACAGTAGATGGTGGTAATCAAGACTGCATACTGAAACATTGTGCTAAGTCCTTGATGCATAGTATTTTAGAACTCTTATCAAATAGTTTAGGAATAGCATTGCTTGTAATACCGCGAACTCTGCATCGTGTCTATATGGTCTAGGTTCATATAGCTTCTTAGGCTTCTTTATCTCAGCGGCATGGACTCCAAGACCTAATGCATAACGAAATATGGTGTTGGTGAAGCTCTTCTCGCCGAGAAGAACCTCTTTAAGCTCGTTTACCAGTTCTTCTAAAGCATCAACTTCAATCTCATATGCTATGCCTAAGCCCTTAAACGCCTTTTCAAGTGCAGATGTTATCTTATCACCTACAGAGGTGCCAAGTACTATCCCCTCGATAGCTCTTCTAACCTCACCTATAACATCTCTATACTCAGATGTTGTACGTGCTCTATAGAGCTTGCTTAGAGCCTCCTGTAACATTCTCTGCTTGTCTACGAGTATCCTCAGCGCTTCACGTGCATCGGCATCAGTTATCCTGTTTAGTAACTCGTTGTCCACAAGCTCCACACTACTTCTATGAATAAGCGTCTAAGCATATCAGCTGGCTCTAGAATATTCTTAACAAAGTCTTGGTGCGCGATAACGAAGAATCCCTCCGACGGAATACTTATGTGTACCAGTAACCCCGGATCCAAGCCGTACTTTCTAGACAACTCTTCATCTAGGAATCCGTATGCATCTACATTCCAAGATACGGTTACATCACTAGAACCTAGAACCTGCTCTACCTCATATATTTCCTCCAATGAGAGAGGTTCAGATATGATCTCGGTAACTGAGGTTCTTCCCGAGCACCAACTACTACGGACTCCAACATCTATTTCTACACTCCTACCTCCTTCCCCAGAGAGCTTCAACCACCCCTAGACGTTAAGATGTAGAAGCCTCCATTATACTCGTATTCTTCTCGCTTACCCCGTCGTTCTACGGTAAGTACGGCTTTCCTATACCAAACCTTGAGTCGAAGCTCCATCTTATGTGGATACGTATTTGTACGATGAAGAGCTAGAGATTCAAGATCTGGATCCTTAAGTGTAAGCCATATTCTCAAAGGAAGCACCTCTGTGTAATAAAACTTGTTCGCTACTAAATAGGTATGGCCACGACGGATACGTGAACATGGCTTTAGAACTTGAATGCTTGGAATCGTGGAGAATTCGAGGGACAGACATACATGAGTTCTTGTAGATGATGAAATTATGCTAAACTAATCATAATCGCTTACAATTATGCTCTTCCTTAAATTCTATCTCGTAGCTCTTTGAGCTTCTTTATCTATGTCATTTAGCTTTAATTCGTAGACTATCTCCATGTCTATCCTCATGTAAGGATTCAATAAGTTTAAAGATTTATCTATCATTAGGTAGTATACAATGTGTGGAGTGGTGTAGTTCATGTATTCACGGTCGTACTACGAGGTAACACCCATAGAGGTAGGTAGGGTAAGGGATACGGTCATAGATAGGTTAGTGTATGAGGTATTAGATGCTTCTGCTACTAATACTCTTTACGTAAGTGATCTTCTTAGAGCTTATAGGGAGGGTGGTGCTCTCCATGTTCTGAGAGTTGTTGAGGATGCTATTGTTTCACGTTTAAGGAGTATCTATGCGGGTGTTGGTATAGAATTCGATGGCGAGATATGTTTCTCTAAACTCGCAGACTCGGGCTTGATAGATGAGGATACGGCTGTGTACCTAATAGCAACGTACATGAGCATTGAGCAAGCGGTAGAGGAGATTGAGGAGCTAGAGGAGCTTGGGGAAAGGGTGAAGGTAGAGAAAACGCTTGAGGAGATAGCTAGTAAGCTTCTAGAGA
>CAYUVB010000031.1:0-4986 GCA_964448055.1 uncultured Desulfurococcales archaeon
TAATGTAATATGTGTATGAGTAGGCTATGTATTAAATAACTCCAAAATATTTTTTATCCTCATATCCTATTAACTTAGTTCATAACATGTACGGTTTGATATGATTTGCGTAGCATCTCAATGAACTTAACGAATTCTTGGTTAGTAACTACATCTGCAATACTATTATTTGTTGGACTAGCTATTCAGTATACACGAGTTGTGGTAGGTATTTCGTCATATGTAATGCCTGGCATCTTGTGGCTTATAGGATTTTATTTGCTTCATAAAAGAATAGAGTTTATATTTAATAAGTCAATTCTTTACTTCTCTCTACTTACGTCAGTGGCCATAATAGTTGTTTCTACTATTCAAGGATTTTTGTTTAAGTTTGGTATTAACGCTCTTGATACAAGACTTATTGGTATTTTAGTTAACTCTTCTAGGATGCTACCTTATATAGCGCTGGTAGAATCATTACGGTTCACTGTTATTAGTAAATTTGCTAAGAGTTCATCAAAATCAGGAGTTTTAGTAGCCATTGCAGTATTGTTCATGTTCCTCTATATCCCATTAGGTAATATCATTAACCCTCCATCCAATGTTGTAGGAATTATTAAGTTTATGGTGAAGACAGTTTTACCTATGTTTTCATTGAATGTTTTCCTTACATACATTGTTTTAGTTGGTGGAGCATTAACATCAATTACATATATGTGTATTCAAGTAATGTATAAATTTGTTTCACCTATACTTCCTATAATTCCATGGTTTGTAGAGGGGTTCACGAGTATAGTATTGTATACTATGTTTATCGTATTGCTTGTGAGTGATAGAATTGATTTTGGTAAATTGGGATTTGGGTTCAATATCAGAATGTTGTCTTGGAAGGAAATTGTTAGCGTTACGGTATACGTCTTTACTATAGCAATTATGTTTTCATTTATCATAACTAGTACTAGGCCTTTCGTAGTTGTCTCAAGTAGTATGGAGCCTACGTTAAGTATCGGCGATGTAATCATAGTTAAAAAGCTTAATGATGATGATAGTCTCGTTATCGGGGATATAATAGCGTTCGCTGTGGGTAACGATATAGTTGTTCATAGACTTATAGGTAAAGAGGTAGATGCTAATGGAAACATAGCATATATTACTAAAGGTGATGCTTTGGATCATGTAGATCCGTGGCGCGTGTATAGAGATAATATTCTTGGAAAAACTATGATGGTCTTACCTAAAATAGGGTTACCTATTATACTATTCTGGAGTGTAGTAATTCACTATTCTTATATGTTAGTAAGCATGATTGTATCTGTTGTTTTGTTGTACACATATATATCTCGAATTAGAAAGTAACTTAGAGGCGTAGCTAAGTGTCCGTAGTAGTTAAGAGAATACATAACATTATCCCTATCATAGCGTTAACTATCTTAATTATTAGTATACCGTTAATGATGATATCGCATGTAAAACCTCTAGAAATAGAAAAGACTACTACATTATCTAAGGTTAATTATAACATTAAATATAATTATATGGCTAAAGTTAAGCCATCAATAGTATATGACTATGAGGAGACCATAGGGCCAGATAAGCCTTTGTATACGTCATTGGTAGAAAATATTTTGCTTAACATTACAGTAGACGTTAAATCTCCGTTTAAGGTGAACTATTTTGAAGGATATGCTCTAATAAGAACGTTCTTAGGCGAAAAAGGTGAATGGCTAATTAAGATCAATGAATCGAAAACATTCATAACGGCAACTAATAATACAATATCTATCCCTATTAATATGACGTATATCAAGAATATGATTAATAAAGTACGATCGGATATAGGTATTTTATCTGGTAGCTATTACTTGAAAGTATCACCAGTATTTACTATTAAGACGTTATTAAGCAATAACAAGGTTATAAGTAGAAAGCTTGTACCTACTTTAACTATTGATGTAGGTGTTGGTAAAGGAAAGATAGAGTTTAGCAACTTAACGCATTATGAAGAGTATTCGGAGGAAGAGAAAAAGGTTATCCCACAACAAATCTCATTGCTTGGTTTAACATTGCCTGTATCCACTACCCGCAACATCAGTTATTTATTAACTATTTCAGGAGCATCATTGCTTATGTTCTCCATACTTATTTCGCGTAAGAAGCATAGGGATATGGTCAATGAAATTATAAGTAAGTATGGAAACTTTATCATCAAAGCTTCTAAAGTTACTCTCGGTAGTACTAAAGTATATGTTGATGAATTCAAGGATTTGGTAAGAATAGCTCGTGTACTAGGTAAGCCTATAATCTATAGTACTGAGAATAACGTACATACATTTATGATATCTGATTCAAATATACTATATGTGTACAGAGTTGCAGAGAATAGCAAGTAATTCATATCCATAGTCACTACTAAGATCCTAAAACGAGTTCAATAATACTAATCCAGACAAGAAGTTCGGGAAAAGTTATTTTCTTCCGCTTTATAATATCTTCGGGGTTTACAGTATGGAGCCTATAGATGTATTTAAAAACCAGTTTTTCGACATAGGTTCTCTAGTAGGCTTACTCTTTTGGATTATATTATTCTTAGTATTGTTCTCTCCTTCGCTTCAATTTTATTCATTGAGATCTGCTAGAATGAAGTTGATAGGGCTTATTGAGCGTAAGTATGGTTTTAGATTGATAACGTTGATTCATAGGCAGGAGAGAGTGGGGTTCTTCGGTATACCTGTATACCGGTTTATCGATATTGATGATTCTGAGGCTGTTATTAGGGCTATAAGGACGACGCCTCCGGATAAACCTATTGCTCTGGTTTTGCATACTCCTGGTGGTCTTGTACTTGCGGCTGCACAAATTGCTATGGCTTTAAAGAGGCATCCTGCTAAGAAGATAGTGATAGTACCACATTACGCTATGAGTGGTGGTACACTAATAGCTCTTGCAGCTGATGAGATATGGATGAGTCCTGAAGCAGTTTTAGGTCCTCTAGATCCCCAGCTAAACATTGGTCAAGGTGTTATGGCGCCTGCTCCTTCAATACTAAGAGCTGCACGTGTTAAGGGTGACAAGGCATCTGATCAATTACTAGTTATGGCAGACGTAGCTGAGAAGGCTATAGCAGAGGTACAAGAACTTATCGTTAAACTATTAGAGGATAAAATGCCTAGAGAAAAAGCTGTAGAGTTAGCTAAGCTTTTAACCGAAGGTAAGTGGACTCATGATTATCCTATAACGGCTGAAGATGCCAAGGAAATGGGTCTTCCCGTGAAGATGGAGATACCGCCAGAGATATACGAACTCATGGAGCTATATCCTCAAGCACCTATCAATAGGCCAGGAGTAGAATATCTACCATATCCATTGATACCCCATCATCCACGTAGAGTTGATACAAGGCAATAACTATACTAGGCATATAGAATTACTTTTGGCACCACAACGTTTTTCTTCCAACAAAATATTCTTTGTCCTAGAACAAGTACAGCATAGCATCTGAGGCCAAGGTTTATGGCAGCTATACCAGAGTTCCAAGCGCAATGGGATATACTGGTTAAAATAGCCATAAGCTTCCTAGCAGGCGCTCTAATAGGTCTTGAGAGAGAAAAAGCACGTAGAACTATTAGTAAAGAAGAATTAGAATATTCAGCGCCTCCAGGTGTACGTAGTTTTGGTTTCATAAGCCTCCTTGGAATGTTCACAGTTACTATACCTATGTATACTGTAAGAATAGTACCTAAGGATATAGCGTCTATTACATCATTTTCGCTTATGGCGGTCTTTGCAATATTAGCTTCATTAGTCATAGGCATGTATAGCTATCATAGGTTAATGATACAACGTGAACCCGGCATAACAACACTCATAGCCTTAGCACTTACATATGTGATAGGTGTTGGTATAGGTCTAGGCTTACTACTTGAGAGTATTGCTGCAAGTGTACTTATTACATTTATGTTGGCAATAAAGCTAAGAATAGAAGAAGCAGTTAAAGTCTTAACATATGAGGAGCTTCTCTCTGCTCTTGAAATAGGCATAATAGTATTCCTACTGGGACCGTTTCTAGCAGTAGACATAACTGATCCATGGCTCCATGTAATTAATCTTAGAATACTCTACGGATTTTTCGTGATAATACTAATACTGTCGTATGTAGGATACATATTAGTTAAAGCCCTTGGACCTAAAGCATTAACGTATTTTGCATTCTTTGGAGGATTGGTGCATAGTGAAGCAACAGTTATAAGTATAACAAGACTTTGTTCTAGACTCAATCGCTACAAAGATATAATAGTAGGTGTAATAGCTGCAACTTCCGCAATGACTCTAAGAAATATGTTCTTAATACTAGGTTTGCTAGCTCTAACAGCTACACATGGGGTGTGGACCCAGGATATAACGATTATGGTGTTGTCCTTCCTCATCAGTATATCTATTGGAGCATTAATAGGGAAGCTTGAGAAAAGATACGCGGCAAAAGTAAAAGTGGCTCAAGAACTAACAATAGAGAAGCCCATAAGCTATGGTTTGGCTTTAAAAGCTCTACTTGTATTCATAGTTGTTCTCTTAGCGACAACCTTTGCATCAAATATTGCAGGTGAATTAGGAGTACTTGCCTCAAGTATAATTGGTGGGCTTGTAAGTGCTGAAGCAACCATATTCTCAGTTAATTCATTGCAAATAGCTGGTAAGATAGGTGGTAATGTAGCCTTAGCATCAAGTATATTAGCAACCATCTCAGCTATACTAAACAAATTGATATATATAAGAATAGCAGGAGCTACAAAGGACGTATTTGTCAGATTAATACTAATACTAGCTATTATGACTATACCATTGATAATAGGAGTATTAATATTATTAATTGTTTAGACTAAACAAGTTATGTATGGTGGTAAACATCTCTAGACCATATAAGGTCGTAATAACAACAATTGTAGATGATTACTCTGGGTTTACAAGACTATTAGGTGCTCATGGTTTATCCATGTATATCGAAGTATATGT
>CAYUVB010000031.1:5086-18072 GCA_964448055.1 uncultured Desulfurococcales archaeon
TGCAAATATCGCCAAGTACATATTATCTTGGTGAAATAAAACAATACACTGATATTGATGTAGAAAAATACAAGAAAGGCTTTTACACTATACTTGGTACAGGTGAAGTCGTACCAGATAAATTAGAAGATGACACAGGTATAGCGGTTAAGGTTGAAGGTCTAGGAATAATAGTTATAAGTGGATGTAGTCATAGTGGAATAGCAAATATAGTTTATCAAGCATCTAAACAACTGAATGACAATGTATATGCTGTAATAGGAGGTTTTCATATGATTAAATATGATAGAAAGGACATAGAGGAAACAATAAGGGCATTCAAGGATCTAGGAGTAGAAGAAATATATGTAGGGCACTGTACTGGCTTTAAAGCTGAGAAGATACTTAGCGATGCATATAAGGAATCATTCACAAAACTATATTCGGGCCTAAAAATGATATTCCAACAAAAATAGTCCTCATTAAACAACGTTTTGCACGTGCTACTTAAGGGCTAAGTTATGCCTATATTTATTGCGCTAAAGATTGCTGATGAAAGACTTGAACGTATAGCAGAATTATTTAAAGATTTAGACTTTAATGTTGTTCCAGTAGAGTTACAGCATCTTACACTTCTATTCATAGGGGATTACTCTGGTAAATTTCTTGAGAAAATAGTTAAGTTACTATTAGACGTAGAGGTGACATTACCTGATATTCTTAAACCTACTGGTATTTCTCTTCTTCCACCAAGTAAGGGTACTCACATAGTGATAGAGGTATTAGATGAAGATAATCTCTTATACAAGGCACGTAAGGTATTAGAGAAGAAGCTTTCAAAACATATAGAACTAAGAGATAGGTACGAGTTTAAGCCTCATATAACTATTGCTAGGAGACTTAAGCCCTTAAATAATAAGGCTTATACTAGGGTAACCCATATCTTACAAAATGCTTCTAAGATGCTTCCACGCTTCATAGTAGTTCATGATTTATATCTCTATGAAACCTCTAGAAACGGCACATATATACCATTAACCAGGATCAAGGTTAAATGGACTAAAATTTGAGGATAAGTCTTATAGGCTTAGTTTGATACAGCATACTTCTGGGTATCTAGGATTGAAGCTTACGCCAAGTCTAGAGGACTACCTGAAGTCTATCTATATTCTATCGATAACAAAGAGAGAAGTAAGAGTTAGTGATATAGCGAATTACATGAATGTAAGATTACCTAGTGTTAGCGAAGCACTAAAGAAACTAAAGGATAAAGGTCTAATAGTATACGATAGATATAGTAGCATAAGCCTTACAAGTAAAGGATATGAGATAGCAAGAAATATAGTTAAGAGACATCAATTAATACTATACTTCCTCCAAAACATACTAGGCTTACCTCCTGATATTGCTAGTAAAGAAGCTTGTATAATGGAGCATTTCATAAGTGATGAAACTATTCGTAGACTAAGTATATTCATAGAAACATTTACTAAGTACTGCACAAGTAAAATTCTAGCACAAAAGCTGACCCAAAATGGTACATCACTGAGCAATAATAACGGTGGAGAAAACTGTAATGATCCTAAAAATGATGATGATGTAATACTATGGAAGCATTAACTGATTTTCAAATTACTATTAAACTATACTTTAACCAGTATCATTAGTAGTATAGTGTATTCAAGCACTATAAGCTTCGATACTTAGATTATATTTAAGGTTATGTTTAATAACCTTCATCTTGTATGGTAGTGTTGCCGGGGCTGGTGAATTATTGATTATGAAGATAAATAGAAGCACGTTGATAACTATAATAGTTGTTACTCTTTCAATAATGCATTTTGTATGGGGGTATGCGTACCTAACTATGAGTGGTATACTTGATGGTGAACCAAAGTATATTAGCGACGAGTGTTGGTATGTGTCGGCTGCTAGAAACATGTTACGTAAGATGTTTGGTTTAGAACCTAATTCTTGCGTCAATGACCTATGTTATGCTTCGGTATTCGTCAATGACGATGTAGTCAAGCATAGAATCGAAGAATACATAATAAATAATAATGGTGTAGTAGTAAAGGATGACTACACTCATAAAGTCTTAGCAGGATATCAATACACTATAGCATTTAAGGCGCCTAAGTACGTGATAGAGGAGTTGAAGAGAAATTATACTGTTATAGTAGGTTACCCGTATCCAGATTGGGACGATATAGCTAACTATGTGAACCTAGAACACCCACCTCTAGGTAAATACTTTATCGCATTAACCATGCTTATTAGTGATAATCCTCTCGCCTGGAAAATTCCTAGCCTAATAGCTGGTTCACTTATAGTCATACTATCATATCTAATTGTACGCAGAGTTTTAGGAGAAATACCTGGATTACTTGCGGCTGGCATAGTTTTCATTGAACCAGTTATACGTGCTATGAGTATGGTCGCTATGCTTGATATATATGTTGCATTGTTCTCAGTGTTATCGCTTTACTTTGCTGTAAAAGCTACTTATGTCCTATCATCTGCTACAGTAGGCTTAGCTGGATCAACTAAAATAAATGGATTCACTAATGCACTGAGTATAATACTTTCTGGTTGGAGAAACCGTAGGATATCAAACATTAAGATGATAATATATGTCTTCATAATCCCATTAATAATCTATACTGTAGTAAATATTCCCGTAATAATCCATGAGGGTGGTATAACTAAGTGGATAGATTTGCAGGTATGGGCTCTCAGTTGGCATACACAATCAAGACCTCCAGGCGGTCCTCCCATAGCTAATCCATGGGATTGGTTTATAGCTCGAAACCCGTTCCCTCTCCATTATCATCCAGATCTATCAGCTACACCTAGTCCTCCATTAATGCTGCTCACAATACCATTGACAATAATCTTAGCCCCATTAGCACTAAAGGGTAAAATTAAAGGTATAGGTAGTATTCTTGCATGGTTTTGGATACCTATAACCATGTTCACATTACTATACGCTGTGGGTAATCGTACTCAGTATAGCTTCTATTCAGCACAAGTAACTCCTATTGCAGCATTAATAGTGTCATCTATAGTATACCTTGCAAATAGAAAGAATTTAGTGATTGAAGCTTTGAAGACATATATATTGGAAGAATCATATCGTATAGTATCCTTGTCTATAGTAGGAATAATATCATGGATTATCTTGGCATATATAATACCGGGTTTATGGGGATTAATAGTTTCCTCAATTGTACTTGGAGTAATAGTATTCTACATGTCTAGCAAAATAGTATTAAGGATGATATTAGCAGGTATTCTAGGTGTAATAGCACCATTAAGCATCTACATGTACTATTATATGATAGCCGGGGATGCAACGTTATCTTTCCTAGTTAAAATGGCTCCTTATCCATTAATACCAGTAGTAACATCATTAACCATAACTATGGTGATAGCTATAGCATTATCGCTGATTAGAGGTAAGAGAGAAGAAGAGGAGTACATTATAAGGGACAGAAGCCCTTATTAGGGTAGTTTAGGGTCTTTTGGTTTCGGAGAGGGTCTGATGAGTAGCGAGAATCCGGAGAGGCTGCTGAAGCCTAGGGAGTTCTGCGAGATTGTTGGGATTAGCTATCAGACGTTCAAGAAGTGGGTGCGCGAAGGTAAGGTACGTGTTGTGAGGCTTCAGAGTGGAAGGATTCGTGTTCCCCATAGCGAGGTCGAACGGATACTTGGTATGAAACCTGAGACAAGAGAAGTTCGTGTAGTTATCTATGCCCGTGTTAGCTCCAGCGATCAGAGGAGCGACCTTGAGAGACAGGTACAGTACCTCACGCAATACTGCTCAGCTAAGGGATACAAGGTTGTAGACGTTCTTAGCGATGTTGCTAGTGGGCTTAAGACTAACCGTAGAGGCTTGCTGAAGCTCTTTGATTACGTCGTGAACAAGAAGATTGATGTTGTTGTGATAACGTATAAGGATAGGCTCACAAGGTTTGGATTCGAGTACCTAGAGTACTTCTTTAGACAGTTTGGTGTACGGATAGAGGTTGTCTATGGTGAGGAACCCAAAGATGCTTACCAAGAGCTGGTAAAAGACTTGATAGCGATTGTAACTAGCTTTGCAGGTAAGCTCTACGGCATGAGGGGTCACAAGAAAAAGAAGCTCGTTGAAGGATTCAAAAAGCTCCTAGAAGAGGTTGAGAAGAATGGCTAAGGTAACGAGAACCGTTGTCGTACCTAGCGTAGCATTGTCCAAGAGGAAGTATGAGGTTCTCAAAGAGCTTGAAGAGATGTACAAGCAGATGCTTGTTGAGCTTGCTGAGTACGGTTTCAAGTACGGTGTCAAGTCGTTTACTGGGCTTAAGAAGCGTATGTATCACGTGCTTAGAGATAGATATCCTCAGTTACCGTCACATTATGTTCATACTGCTTGTCAGGATGCTGCAACACGCATCAAGAGCTTCATGGAGCTAAGGAAACGTGGTAGAGCTTACACCGAGAAACCCGTCGTGAGGAAAGTTTCTATCTGGCTCGACGACCACCTTTGGAAGCCTCTCGGCTACACAGCAATCAGGATAGCTACACATAGAGGTTGGATTGTAATTGAACTTCAGTTACACAAGCTCTACTGGAGATATGTTAACTCTGGTTGGAGGTTGAGGACACAACCAAGACTGAAGCTAGATCATAAAGAGAGGAGGGTCTACGTCTACTTTGTCTTTGAGAAAGATGTTGAAGACTATAAGCCTAGAGGTTGGATAGCTGTCGATGTTAACGAGAATAATGTGACAGTTCTCGTGGACGGTAAAGTCTACAAGCTCGTTACCATGTTGAGAAAGACCATAGAGCGGTACCATGAGCATAGGATGAGGCTCCAGAAGAGGCTGGTTATACAAATCAACGGTAAGAAGTATCCATTGTTCATGCTTTGGGGAAAGAAGATGACCTGTCTTAGGGAGCGAGAAAAGAAGAATGATTGGAGGAGGAAGATAGCTGTAGCTATAGTGAAGACCGCTAAGAGTCTTGGTTATGGTATCGTTGTCGAGAAGTTACCTAAGCGTGCTAGCGAGAAGATGATTAACGGTGTTAGGGATTCCGAGCTTAGGCACCGTATCTACCAAGCCGCTTTCAAAGGCATGGTTAAGACCATTAAGGAGGTTGGTGAGAAACATGGTGTTCCAGTTGAAGAGGTCGACCCTAAGTACACTTCCCAGACTTGTCCTCTCTGTGGGTTTCGCCCGATGACCTGCTCTGCGGGGAGGGTTCTCTCCTGTCCAAGGTGTGGCTTCTCCCACGACCGAGACGTAGTAGCTTGTATGAATCTTCTCAAACGCCTCGTGGATGACCGCCCCCAGATCTATAGCTCTCATCTGATACTTTATGATTGGGGAACCTAATGAAGAAACCTACCTGTAATGATAACTTACCAGAATGGGCTAGAGGGTGGCTGGCGGGTCTCATAGATGGGGAGGGAACGCTAACCGTTAAAAGGAGACGAAGAGTAGATGGAAGCGTCAAATATGAACCTATTATCGTAATCAACAATACATCTCGTGAACTTCTTGCAAAGATTCGTGAAGTGTGTGGATGTGGTACAATTGTAAAGCATTCTGAAAGGTATACGCTTATGCATCCGAATTGGAATGTTGTCTGGAGATTGGAAATTAAAGGTTCGTTTAATGTTGTAACAATCCTGAAACAGATATATCCTTTCCTCATAGCGAAGAAACGCCATGCCGAGATATTAATGAAAATTTGTGAAAAACTTATTGAAGCCTACAATACAAAACAGCGTGTAGATAGTACAAGTATAGAGAAGTTAGTTAGTGAATTGAAAGAGCTCACACATCGAGGCAGAAAACATTAGCAATGCTGTTGGGCGGGACGCTGATGACCCCACGCCCGGAGGTAGCTGTGCTACCGATGAGGGTGTGGGCGAAGGCAAACCCGCTAGAGGCGACCCTAAAAGAACCTAAACTAATAGAGATGACCCTCTAGCGGGAAACGGTAATGTAACTTAAATAATATAATTCAATGACAACATAATGTTTTCGTGTAACATTAATCCTATGTTTTTAACTGGGTTCTAAGATTAGTTTTACGCCTTTACCTTCATATGTTGTCGGCAACCATAGTACTAGGTATACTCCTTTATACCAAGGTTCTATTAGATTATCATAGTATTTTGAGAATGGATTACCTGATTCGCCGCCAGGTATTATTGCTATGCTCTTATCACTAGACATATCGAATACTACTCTAAGGCTTGGACCTATAGTTACTTTAAGCCATGGTGCAACGTTTACTGTGTAGAATCCTCCTGGGGCTGGGATAGGTTTATAGTTAAATGATTTTATTTTGGAGCCTAAAGGATGTTGTATATCGTAGTAATGTATTTCACCCCAGGTAACTTTTGTCCAATTACTATTGTACTTTTTCAAGTAGTCTATAGCATCTCTTAATGCATCAACTAATAGAGTTGATATACCTTTGTCAACCCATTCTCTCATGGATCCTTTCTTCTTCAATTCGTTTCTTAACACGAATTCTGTGAATTCAAGTGTGAGAAAAGTTTCATCACTAATATTGGCTTTTAATAATTCATCTTGCCATAACATTTTATGGGTATTCATTAACCATAACGTATACAGTACTGGTTCAACTCTATTAGAATCCATTACGTAGTCCCAGTTTTCAAGTAGTTTTAATGCTTTTAGTAATTCTGTATCGTTTATCACTGTTTGTTTGATAAGCTTTATCATTAATGGTAAAAGTATTTCGGCATCTTTAGCCTTGACATCATGTTGTAAATTCATGTTATCGCTAACGTCTATTCCATTAACACCTGCCTTGTCTTTTAAATACTCTATTATCCTAAGATAACGGTAACGGTCAAGCCAATGCCAGCCTAGATAATATGGGTATTTACTTGTATCTACAGGTTTATTGTTTGCTGTAGCAATAATTCCATCTTTAGGATTTATTATCTGTGGTTTTTCTTCCGGAGGTATCCAGTTATGCCATTCACCTTCGCCAATACTACCATTGAATGGTAAGAACCCTGTATTAAGTATAAGTTTACCTGAGATGTTTACGTAGCCTCCTTTTCTTAACGGTATACTCCCTACGAGTAAATAGGCTATGTTAACTCTATCTGCTACAACAAGGTTTTGTGGTGGTGTAATATAGTAATATTTGAAGGCTTCTAATACCTCATGTATGCTCTTAGCTTTGGAAGCTTTATAGAAAGCTATTACTCCGGTATTAACCATAAATCCTGTCCATTGAACAGCTATCCCTTGTTTATCATCAATTATTGGCCCGTGTACAGTCTCTTTAACCTCAAAGGTCTTTACTTTGTACTGGTCTCCTTCCCTTACTATTATATTCTCATATCTTATAGTTGGTTTAAGCCATAGACCCTTATAATAGTATTTATCATTACTCCATGTGTAGTAGTAATAGTCTACTACATCTACTGGAGCATTAGTGAAGCCCCATGATACGTAGTGGTTTCTACCTATTATAGGGAATGGTATACCTGGAATAAATGCTGCAAAAACATTATAGGAATCGTCACGTAAAGCTATTTGAGCTAAATACCATATTGGTGGTAAGCTGAGTTGTAGGTGTGGGTCATTAGCTAAGATAGGGTGGTTAGTTTTAGTGACATCACCGTGAATAACCCAATTATTTGAAATAGCATTTAGTCCTACAAGTTCCTTTAATTTCAGCAAGACATCATCAATCCTATTAAATACTTCACTCAGTCCTACGTTAACCGACCTATTATCAATCTTATTCGGGTTTTCAATGATCTTACTAGGATTATAGGTAAATGTTTGTTGTTTATTTGATATTATAGGTGTATTTAGGCTTCTATTCAATATATCTAAATTTATTAAAGCATTGTAACCATTTGCTTTAAGAAATTCTTCTAGCTTTAGGTCATAAGTATTGTATGAGAGAATATAGGCTATGAGGTAGCCTATAGCTATAGAATCCCATGGACGCCATTTCTCTGGTTTAACATTTAGTAGAATATACTCAGGAGGCAAGATATTTCTCTCTATTACTTCATTTATTCTAGCATTGACACCCGATGTAAAAGCATCTAGTAGTCTTAATACTTGTTGTCCTTCAGCTATGGTTTTTAAGTAATCATATGTTTGTATTGAATGTCTTATTACACTTAATTTTCTCATGAAAAGATCTTCTTCGACGTATTCTTCACCAAACCATGCGCTAAGGTTTCCTTCAGCAGCCCTTCTTAACAGATCCATTTGCCATAGACGATCAACAGCCATGACATAACCTAATGCGTAGAATAGGTCTTCTTCGGTATATGCGTATATATGCGGAACACCCCATTCATCCCATATCACTTCAACATTATAATTAATACCTTTAACTTTAACCACATTTGATGGATGTAGAGCAGATATTATGCTACTCGATAGCCCCCTGTAAAGATCTACTATAATATTTATCTGTGGAGTGCTAAGTCCTATGCCTATTATAGAGCCTATTACTACTACTATGAGAAGTACTCCGAGAAGTTGGATTTTGTTAAACGTTATTCTAGGTAGCATTGATTTTTCACCGTACATACTTCTGTGTCTTGGTTTTACCCTAACTTATACTTCTTGACTTCATGTACCAGATTGTGCTCAATAATATGATAACCGCTAACAATATTCCTGACGATATAGCGGTGTTTGAGGCCGAGCTCCTTATTATAATTGATAATATCAATACAATTATAATGAACATTAAGTGTCTAACAATAACATTATATGTAGATATAATTGATGAAGTCAATGTCGCTATAATTAATATCCCTATAGCATAAGTTATCATTAAGCTTACATCTAGAATAGATAAAGTTATATATAGTACTATCAACGATAGAATCAACGTAATACCCCAGCCTATTATCGACTCTAACCGCAAGAACATCACCTACAGTATATCGTGATACTAAGTATATTAGACTTAAATAACATTACTGCATCATCATCGTTAAGGTGTCAACTATTGATAAATAAACTAATTAGTAGGCTAAAGTATGTGGCAACAGATCATTGTTTGATTATATAGGAAGGTATTTGTATAGCCTTTATAATGTTTGTATACAAATGTGTATCATGTGAAGTGTAGTGGTTAACCATGAAGAGGGTTTAGGATGCATGAGTGATTCATATACTAGCACTAGGGTTAATATGAAAATTATTACAAGCAGTGATTGTGTTTTAACATTGATGCTCTTAGGATTCGGAGATTTACGTGATTTAATGAACCTGTCTGGATTAAGTGAATACAAAATTACATTGATATTAGACGAGTTGGAAAAGAAACACTTAATATCTAAAATTAAGAAAGGATTTATTTTCAAGAGAACATATTATGAGCTAACAAACGAAGGGTATCAACGAGCTTTAAGAATTTATACGATACTTAAAGAAGACGCTGAAACCTTAAGAGATCTCATATACAAGGGCTCTACAAACGAGATCCTATCTATACTGTCTAAATACTCAAGGGAGAGTTTATGGATATTTAAGGCTTTAGATCTTCTCGAGGAAGATCTTATAGAACGTATAATCAAAATTAAGGGTCGGCAAAGAGAATTTTGAAAACACTCAGTGAAGAGAAGACCCTGATGCTATGTAATGAATGTACTAGATACAGAGACTTATGAATCGCTTAGACTGGTTCACCTCATTAATATGTTTATAACTCATTTCTTGGAAGCACATCCCTTACTCGTGCTTCACTAGTCCTTGGCGGATATTTCAAGAAAACTCATCAGAGGGATGTTAAGCATTACTGATTTACTCACGGTTACACACATCTTTATTAGCAAAATCTTTTATGTTTTCACCAAGGCTCCATGCATTCAATATTACTACTATTAGTAATGCTATGAATGCCAGGTATATTTAGTCGTCCTGGCCATAATGTAGCCTAGAGTAGCATCTAACAGTATCTCTGCACTGATAGCAAATGCTACCTTGAGGTTAGATAAAGTTGTAGTGATGATATTGTTTAAACTAATACTAGTAGTGTTAATAGTATTAACGGTATATACAAACTCTAACCCAAACATACCAGCACCAATAATATATCAAGAGGCAAGGAAAGCTATCAAACAATAGAGTTGATTAGAGAAAACTAGGCAAAAACGTGTAGGGACTAGAGTTTCTCTATAACAAGGTATCTTACTATTGGATCAGGTATCTTGTATCTATTGTTTTCTTTCACTAGATAGCCATACTTCACTAAGTTCTTTAATAATTGTGTAAATGTTTTATCATCTATGTACCCTGTTCTTACTATTACATAAGTCTTTATATCACTCCATGATGTTGCGCCTTGTGCTACTGCTTTGAGTATTGCTAAATACCTATTTCTTGATGGCGCTATAAGTTTTTCGAGTTCTGTTAGTTCTAATTGTGATCCTTTCTCGAAAACCTCTCTTAGCGCAGTTCTATGATTTACTGCTTTCATGGCGCGATAGTATCCGTAATGTGTTAGCCAACCGACAATACCATCGAATACTTCTACAGCTTCTTCGATCTCCTCAATGTTAGGGTTTATACCTAGTTCCCTGAATCCTTGTTTTAGAAATCCTATACTTTGATCTCTGCTAAACCTATTAACATATACTTCTCTCATGTACCTGCCGTAGAGTGGAGCTTTAGGATCATTTGTTTTGAGGAACTCTCTTAAAAGCTCAACTTCGCTTCCAGTAACAATTATTGTTATGTTCGGTAGGTTATCTATAGCCCAAGCAAAAATACCATCATATCTTACCTTCCCTGAGAAGCGAAGATATTGTGCTTCATCGAATGCTAAGGCGAACCTTAGATCTCTTCTCTCACACCAATCGTTCACTTTTTCAAGTAAATCGGTAAATCGTATTTGCATGATAGGTTCAACTTCAACACCAATTTCTGAAACATGGAATCCCTTGAGCCTTCTGAAGAGGTCCTTAATTCTAAATCCTAATCGGTTAAAGAAGTCAAGGTTTTTAGTGAAATAGCTAGCAATCTCCCTGTAAAGATGGACTCTTGATACACCTCTATGCTCGAAATACACCTTCCTAACATCGATAATGGCATGAGGGATTTTAGCTTCCCTTAAGGCAACCCTTAGTAAACTAGTTTTACCAACACGTCGAATACCATAAATAACAATAAACCTCTCTTTTAAATCAAGAGCCTTAAAGATCTCTTCAAGTTCGTTCTCCCTATCATAAAGATCTTCTCTCCTTGTCTTAGGATTCAAATTGAAAAGCAAGATTGCCGTCCCAATAATTACTGGTACCTCTACCAGTAGCTGGTACCCCTACCAGTAATAAATCTTCCCGTAGTTATTCTTGTTCCTCTCTAGTAGCATTATGTTTTCTATTTTTTTATTCTAGGTAAGTCTGTCTCGTTGTCCCCCGTTATACATGTACTTGTCCCAGGAGCTGTTGTTACGGCACCATTTGTACCAGCCATTATGACTGTTTTATTGCCTTCTGAACTACTTGTACTATCCTTGAAGTCTAGTAGCAATTCTGCTAACTCATGGCATGTACTCCAATGGTGTACTATCTTTTCCTCTGAAACTACGAAGCCCCTAATGGGGGACAAGTACTATATAAAAAGTCTTCTCTCCACCACAGCGGGTCAGTAAGGAGAATTCTCTACATCTCTATAGTTCTGAAGACCGTCGTATCTTCATCCCCAAATATTATAAGATGCTTTAACCCCTTTTTTATTCTTACAAGGTAGTATGAAATATGGTTTGATACTTATGAGGGAGTATACTGTAAATATCATAGAAGACTTCATAGAAAACACCATTAGTACTGGTTATAGGGGTATATTAGTATTAACGAGTATGCATAGCCAAGTCTATGATGAAGTCATGGATATATTGACCAAAAGGTACGATAAGATATTAATTGTTACAAAGGATAACAGAATTTGTAGTAGGAATATCCTATGTGTTGACTATGTTAATGCTAGAAAAATGTTGGGCTATGAGTTCAATGTCGTTATAATCAATGTTGATGAGGATATGGAGCCAAACTTGATGGGTATTGTAGGTGAAATGGTAAGGGGTGGGGGTCTTCTAGTTCTATTAACTAAACATCCTTATGAGAGTATTCGTTTAGGCTTACCCCAAGGTTTAAGTTATTATACACTTTACATAAAGAATAGACTTGGTACAGCTAAAAATGTGTTAGTAATGGACATGAAGGATAACAAGGTAATACTGCATAGGAGAATTCATGGTAGAGGTAAAGTAAAGCTTATCCCATTTAATCTACCCGGGTTTCCTAAGTCTTTATCCAAGATTATGTTAACATCTAGTCAATATGAGTGGATAAGAAAGTTTATGCGTTTTCTAGGCAGCGGACATAGGTTAATCATAGGCTTAGGTAATAGAGGAAGAGGTAAGAGTGCTGCACTAGGGATTTCATTGGCCTTAGGTTATTTCAAGGGATACTATAGTGAGGTTCCAGTAATTTCAACAAGTATATACGGTGTTCAAAGTCTATTTAAATTCCTAACAAGAGTACTTGGCATCTTAGGCATCAAGTATAAGGTTAGAATGAATGAAGACCTCATAGTTGGTGTAGAGTTAAGGGATGGAAGAATATATTATGCAAGACCCTGGGAGATTACTAGGGGGTACAAGTTCATAGTTTTAGACGAAGCTGCCGCCCTAGGTATTAGTAGATTAAGAAGCTTATTAACATCTGCTAGAAAGATTGCAGCTACAACAACTATTCATGGCTATGAAGGTACAGGTCATACTTCAGTAAAGGTTATCCGCTCACTTATTAAAGCTAGAATAGAGAGTATATTTAATGAGCCTGTAAGGTATCCTCCAGGTGATCCACTCGAGGAATGGCTATATAATACATTCTTGTTAAATGTAGATCCTATAGAGCCTGTGCTTACCAATAATATAAGCTACGTTGTTGTAGAAAAGAGGGATTTAGTATACGAATATGAGTTACTTAGAAA
>CAYUVB010000032.1:0-17130 GCA_964448055.1 uncultured Desulfurococcales archaeon
TTACTCCACGAAGAGGACAAGTCATGAAGAATATATAAAAACATATACAATCATAATAGACTTTACTACGGCATTTAAGGTTGTAATATAATCTCTGATAATAGCAATTGTATTGTATGATAAAGTTTTGGTCAATAATGCTAATCTCTTCTTTAAGGTATTATTAGACTATTATCGGAGTAGTGTTAAGGCGATAGCATTTATATTTCCCTATAATCCTAAAGCTGTTTGTCGAGGAACGGATTAGATATGAGAAGGGTTTATGTTGTTGGTGTAGGTTTAACTAAGGTATCAAGACATTATGATAAGGGGTTAAAGGAGCTATTTGCTGAAGCAGCATGGAAGGCTATTGAAGATGCAGGAAATGTTATGCCTAAAGCATTAGTTGTAGGCAATGAGACCAGCAGTAGTTTACAAGATCAAGACAATCTTGGTGCTTATTTAGCTGATTATGGAGGTTTAGGAAGAATACCAGCATTTAAAGTAGAAGCAGCATGTGGTAGTGGTGGTACAGCATTCTATGTGGGGTTCTCACTAGTTGCTTCTGGGTTAGTAGATGTTGTTATGGTGGCTGGTGTCGAGAAGCTTACTGATGCACGTAGCTCTACTACGACAGCAGCTTTAGCTAAAGCTGCTGAAGCAGAATATGAGTCATTCTATGGTGCAAGCTTTACGAGTCTTAATGCACTACTCATGCATTACTATATGAAAAAATACAAGGTATCACATGAAGAACTAGCTGAATGGCCGGTTATGATGCATGAAAATGCTAGCCAAAACCCATATGCTCAGTTAAGATTTAAGATAACTAAAGAGCAAGTAATCACATCGAGAATAATAGCCTATCCATTGAGACTACTAGATGCGAGTCCAATAAGTGATGGTGCAGCAGCGGTAATAATAGCTTCAGAGGATGTCGCAAAGAAAATCACTGATACACCAGTTCTCGTTGCCGGTGTAGGAATGTCAACTGATAAGATATACATGGCAGGTAGAGAGCACTTAGACAGAATGGTAGCATTAATTAATGCAGCAAAACAAGCATACAGCATGGCTAAGATAGAGCCACGTGATCTAGATGTTCTCGAAATACATGACGCCTTTAGTATACTCGGAGTAATGAGCTTAGAGGATTTGGGACTAGCTGAAAAAGGCAAAGCTGTGGAACTGTTAAATGAGGGAAGATTTCATCCAGGAGATAAACCTACAGCTAATCCAAGCGGTGGTCTAAAGGCTCGTGGCCACCCAGTAGGTGCTACAGGAGTCTACCAAATAGCTGAAATAGCTATGCAGCTTAGAGGCGACTTCCCGGGGGTAAAAGTTTCTAATGCTGAGATAGGTCTTGCATCCAATATAGGAGGTGTCGGTACATCAATTACCGTTACAATTCTTAGGAGGTGATAAAGGCCATGATATATCCCGCACGCATTTGGCGTGAAAGACATGCACATTATAGACTTGTAGGTGTTAAGTGTAAGAAGTGTGGAGCGGTACACTATCCTCCTAGACCAGTATGTGATAAATGTGGTTCACGTGAGTTAGAGGAGATAGAGTTACCACGTAAGGGTAAGTTGATATCATATGCAATACTACATGATCCTCCAACAGGTTATCGAGATCAAGCTCCCCTTATTATTGGAATAATAGAATTGGAAAATGGTGTAAGAGTACTAGCATCGTTGACTGATGTGAATGAGAAAGAATTAAAGATAGGTATGGAGGTAGAAGCAGTATTAAGGAGAATAAACCGCAAAGAAGAATATGGTGTCATACCATACGCATTAAAGTTTAGGCCTATTATGATATAGCTTATATTTATGTTTCTTCTCTCTTAGCCCATTTTAATAGGTTTTCAGCATCCTCTACTGTAATTAAGGCTTGCATACGTAGTTCTTCTACACGTTCGCTTATTTTGTCTATTCTGTAACTAGTAACACTAATTAACGGTTTCTCGCCTTCCTCACTTATTACTTCATATATTGTGTTACCATAGATATAGAATTCGATGAAGCTGCCAGAAGGTGTTATAACCATGTAGGTTTTAGGCTTTAATGATGCTAAAGTTTCTCTAACAACGCATGCAGGACAGCCTTCAATAGTAATAACGTCATCAGGATTAATGGCTTTCACTACATCCTCATAAACATATTCAAGGTTTTGATCCTTACATACGTAATAGCACTCCGTTTCGGCTAGGTAATATACTTCCCTCTTACTTAGTTCTAGTCTATTACCCATATCTGCCGCCACAATATTGTGCATAACTATCATTTAAATATCCTAGATCTGCTACATATTAGTGCAGTACTTGACTTTAGAGGACAAGGATCTATGCATATACCTAGAGAGGTCTTACAGATAGCAGAAGATATTAAGACCATGAGGATTCGTGGTGCTGGTAAAATAGCACGTAGTGCTGCAAAAGCATTAATGATTGCTGCAGAGAAATATCGTGGCCCAGTAGCAGAGTTCAAAGAGTATATGGAGAAGGTTTCACGGATAATATTGAATACACGTCCAACAGCTGTTAGTCTTCCGAATGCTGTTATGTACGTAATGACCAGGTTACGTAAAGCAGAGGGAGATCTATCCGATCTTAAACAAGTGGTAATAAGTTCTGCTAAGGAATTCATAGATAAAAGCCTTGAAGCTGTTAAGAAAATAGCTGAGTATGGCGCTAAAATGATAAATGATGGTGACGTAATAATAACTCATTGCCATAGTACAGCAGCGGTCTCGATAATAATAGAAGCACATAAACAAGGTAAGAGGGTAAAAGTATACTCTGATGAAACGAGACCTAAGTTCCAGGGAAGAATAACAAGTACACAACTAGCCGAAGCAGGTGTAGACGTAACACTTGTACCCGATTCAGCTATGAGGCTTATGGTTAGGAAAGCCGATAAAGTTATAGTTGGAGCGGATGCTATTGCTAGCAATGGAGCATTAGTAAACAAGATTGGCACAAGTCAACTTGCCTTAGCAGCGCATGAAGCAGGTGTAGTATTTCTGGTTGCTGCCGAGACATACAAGTTCAGCCCTACGACATTCATCGGTGAGTTAGTAAAAATAGAGCTAAGAGAACCAACAGAGATAGTAAGTAAGGAATGGCTTGAAGCTAATCCAGGTATACGCATACTTAATCCATCATTTGATGTAACACCACCTGAATATATAAGTGCAATTATAACAGAGCTTGGAGTAATACCTCCTCATGCAGCAGTACTAATATTAACCGAGAGCTTTGGTTGGGCTTTACAAGAATATGCTATGAAAGGTATTGAGGAAAGCGAAGAATAACTGATAATATTATACTTTAAAAATAAGGTTAGCACAGTAGAACTATGGTGTGATGAAAAGGGTATAGCAGAACCGTTGGATTGGGATGTAGAGGCTGAGCTACGCTGACCACCCACTTATAAGTCGATAAGATTATTGGGAAAACTCTCAGTTAGGCCTGCGTTACCTCATCCCTTAATAGTCGGAAGGATTAGGCTTCATCATATACATGTTGGTTAGCGTTAGCTTAAACTCCTACTCTAAACTCCTACTCCCATGCTAATAAGGTGTGTAATAGAATGGTATATAAACTTCTAAGAATTATTAAGGACGTGTTGTCAGGGCGTAGAGTTCTCCTAGTATCTGATTATGCTTCAGCTAACATGGTTTTCCTTTATGAGGTAGCGTTATCCTATGTGAAAGAGAAGCAAGGAACAATAGGTATTGTTGAGGGATTACCTATACGTATAGACTTGCTTGAGGAAATGGCTGAGATTAAGGGTCTTGAAAAAGAGTTTTCACGTATAGTGGTGCTTAAGCCTGGGTTCAAGCCAACTATACCAGTACTAGTTTATGGTGCTGATCAGCTAGCTTATGATGATCTAGTAAAGCTTTCAGCCAAGACTATATTTGCTACATCATATAAGTCGGGTAAACTGCCTAAACTTTTGCGTGCACGAGTTGCTCGATTGGTTAAGGTAGACAACGAATACATTCTCCACTATGGGTATAGTAGAACACGTTTACGTATATCAGTAAGTGGTATAGAAGTCCTAGAAAGTATACCTAAAGGAATTATGGGTAAGGCAATAGAGGAGTTAATGAAGGCTCTTGCAGAATATGGTCCCATAACACATAAGGATGCAGTATATGTCTTGATGGGCTCGTTAGGTATTGATAAAAAGCAGGCTCAGCACCTATTGCGAGAACTCGTAATTAAAAGATATATTAGGATAGAAGGAGGCTATATTATAGTAGAAGATTATTCAATGTAAATAGCTGGTTTAAATGGCATCGCCAGTTTCTTCTTACCACCCATGTCTGGTGCGTTAGGATCATTACTACGATATACTATGACATCTTTTACACCGATAACTTGTGCTATATAGCTCTTAGATTCCGTTAATACGCTGAATTCATCTATTGTTTTCCCAAGTAAGTGTCTCCTTATGTGTGGTGGTATTTCTGCAGCAAGATCATAGAGTCTCTTAGCTGTTTTCGCGAAGCGTTTCTTATCCTTAACTTTAGCTAGTGCTGTTTTCATGAATTCTTTAAGTGGCTTATTTTCTTCTACAGCTCTAATAGCGTCTCGTAGTATTTCGTAGTCTTGTTCATCTGCTACATATAATACTATTCTGGTTGGTTTAGCCTTTGTGACCTTAAGTATCTCTCTTACATCGTCTATTACTCTATCAACGTACTCCTCTTCGGCTTCAACATCTATGTTTATGTACTTGTTGATAACCTTAGGCCATTCAGCAAGTGATACATAGCCTTCCTTACCAATAGTATGCCATAGCTCTTCAGCTAGATGCGGTATTACTGGTGCTACCAGTCTTATCCAAACATCTATTATGTATGATAGTATCCATGCAATAGTATTCCTTCGTACGGGGTCGTTTAATTCTTCCTTAATTCTTTCAACATATCTTCTAACGTCTTTGTCTATGATGTATATGGCGGTGTTTGCAGCATCCCTAAACCTTAAGTTCTCCATAGCCTCTGTTATTGATGATATATGTCTCTGCATTCTACTAAGTATCCATTTATCGGGTCTCCTTAATTCAATAGAGTTTTCATCTACTTTTACAGATGAAGCTACACTGTGAAGTTCAAGTATTGTATCTTTAAATTTTCTAAGCCTCTCTAGGACGCTTTCAACTAATTCATCAGTGAAGTCGGCATCCTGACCCACTTCTGAGGAAAGTATAACTGTTGCTCTAACGGTATCTGGTCCATATAGATAGTTCATTATCCTTAACGGTATAACGTTGCCAAGGCTTTTGCTCATCTTATGCCCTCTTATTAAGAGCCAGCCGTTAACAGCTATTTGCCTAGGCCATTTATCTTCTGGGAATATTGCTGTATGATTGTATATGAAGAATGTTAGATGGTTTGGAATAAGGTCTTTTGCACTATGCCTTGAGTCAAGTGGATACCAGTAATTGAATTCTTCTCTGAGATCTTCTAACACCTCTACTGGTATACCGGTTCTCCTTGAAACTTCTTTTACATCACCTTTACCTAGCATTACATAGTCCCAGAACTCGTAAGTTAACTGTTCTGCACGTAACTTATACTTTTTTATCTTATGTGATACCGTATAGTAGGCCATGTATATTGTAGAATCACTTAAACTCTCTATAACCCATCCAGGCGCCCATGGCAGTTCTGTTCCAAGGCCACGAGTACGTGCACATGCTCTACGTTGAACCCACTCAATGGTATATTTGAAATCACTTCGATACTCGGATGGAACTATTCTCATTTTTTCTAATGCCTTTCTAGCATATTCTTTCCATTCAGGGTTGCCGTAGTCTATGAACCATTGATCTTCTAGTATTTTGACTACTATTTCTGTTCCACAACGACAATATACTGGCTTGTTCATTATTTCATACATTGTGTCAGCATAACCTGATTCCTTAAGCCATTTGGCAACATTATCTCTTGCTTCACTTACTGGTCTACCTGCAATCCATGTTTTGACTGTACCAATTATATATCTACGTACATTATCCGGTAAATCTTTTGCAACGTATTTGATTATATCTTCCCTCATAACACCGTATTTGAATTCTGCACCATAGACTTCCTTGGTAGCTTCATCAAGTTTTTCATGTTCTTCTTGGCTTTTAATACCCATTTTCTCTACTACTTCAACTGCTGGAAGCTCTCCATAACCCTTAACCCTTATAAGAGGCCTTGGCTTTAATTCTTCTCTTCCAACATTATATCTTCTCAGCACATCATCTGTTAAGTTAAGAATAGCTGCGTAATCATATGGGGCGTGTGCTGGAACACTCATAACAATACCAGTACCAGTATCTGGATCCACGAATGTTGCTGGGAGAATTGCTACTTTTTCACCTGTAACTGGATTACGTAATCTTTTGCCAAGTAATTTCTCTCCAGGGATCTTCTCTACTACTTCTACATGTCTCTTTTGAAACTTTAACTTATATGCGGCACGACTGCTTGTAATCCATATATTACCATCTACCTTAATCTTAACGTAGTCAGCATTAGGGTTTACCCATATATTTGTTACACCAAATACTGTCTCTGGTCTTAGTGTTGCAGCTGGATATATGACCCCTTCATCGTCTTCGAAGAATATAAGTGTCCATTCACCTATTTCTGGTTCTACATCGTCCTTAGTGTCATGCATTCCTACAGGCATATTATGTTTAGGACACCATCCTACTGGATGAGTTCCTTTTATAAGATATCCTTTCTGCCTAAGTTTCTCGAACTGCCATCTAATAAAGGCCTTGAATTGTAGGTCAATTGTTGTAAACTCTCGACGCCAATCAATACTATATCCTGTCTCTATGAGTGAAATCTTCGAGATCATGTGGAAGTATTTTGCCATTGTTAATGGATCTGACAGTTTAGGGATAATATCATCTGGTATACCATAGACTCGCTTGAATAGATCTAGAAGCTTTTCATCACCTGCGGCTACAGCTTCAGCCATTGCAAGTACTGGTGTACCGGTATAATGGAATCCCATTGGAAATAAGACGTTGTATCCTTGCATACGCTTAAAGCGAGCATAGACGTCTGTGACGGTATATGTTCTTGCATGACCCATATGGGATGGACCGTTAGGGTACGGGAATGCTGCCGTTAGGAAGAACTTAGGTTTACCAGGTTTTGGATCTGCTTCAAATATTTTGTCTTCAGCCCACTTTTTCTGCCACTTGAGCGCTATGTCAATTAGATATTTAGCAAATTCGTTGTGTGGTTTAACATATATGTTCATACGTGGTTCAACAATACTTGGTCCCTCATCATTCATTGAAGATCACCGCATATTAAATATTTCCCCTACTGTACAAAGCTACGACTACTATGTACTAGTTCTTAAGCCTTAGCACATACATTAGGTACTTCATTAGGATAGAGGTTATTTATGCTAAACCATAACATGTTAAACTATGTCTTAAACCTCCATCTTTCAGCTTTCTCTTCCTTCTTTCTAAGTTTTTTCAATTCTTTATAATGTTTCTTACATAAATAAACTCTGCCATGTATTTGCTTAAGTTTATACCCTTGACTTTCCAGCACTTTAGCTTCAACATAGCTAACAGAGTATTCAGCATTATTACCACATCCTTCAACGCCACATTGTTCTCCTTTTGCAACCCTACCCATTATTACACCTCTACATACAATTTATCCTGGAACAATTTAAATTACGCTTATCTCGAGACATTATATTGTATTTTAGCTAAAGCATTGATGTATACAAAGGATTAGGCCTTAGTATTTTTACACCATATCAAAACTATATACTAGCTGGACTAAACCCTAAGTAACTCTCAAAGACGTTTAGGGGTGTATACATAGCTTGATACAAGAATACTTGTACAAACTTAAGCTAGAGGATATAAAGAAGCATGAAAGAAAAGAAAATGAATACTATGTAACAGACCTAGTTAGATGCCCATTGAAACGAGTATATGAGGAGAAGTACGCAGAACTCATACTAAGGCAAGCATTTGACCCTACTCTCATACTCGGAGATATCGTTCACATGGGCTTAGAGGCATTTATAAGCAAATTGTTTAGCGAAGGCTATATGAAAGGGAAAGTAAGCATAGAAATCGAGAACTCTAAGAGAGTTAAGGATTACACCATTAAAGGACGTATAGACGCACTACTAGATACGGATGAAGGCAGGATAGGAATAGAAATAAAGTATTCACGTAGAGATCTAAGTATACCACACAATCACCATGTGCTTCAGGTAAAGATATATAACTGGTTATTTGATCTTGATAAATCAATTCTAATATACATTACTCCTGAACGTATAGCAGAGTATGAAATAGTAGATAGAGTTAATGAGGAGGAATTAATTAGTCTAATAGAATATAAAGAAGCTCCACGTTGGAGCTGGGAATGCCAGTACTGTGCTTTTGCTATATTATGTCCTAAGAAGAAGTCTTAGCTTCTCTAAGTAGTCCGTACTTAGTCCCTTCGCTTTAAGTATCTTTAAATAGTCGTCGTCAAATATTATTTTATCTTGTTCTGCTGTAATTCTTTCATATATACTGTTAAAATTCTCGGTTATATACGAGTATACTGGTTTTACTTTCTCAATAAGCTCTTTTCTACGATAATGTATTAGTCCTATCCTACCATATATCGCTGATGTTTCTATTAGCAAGGCTATATGGTCTAGACTTAGGAATTCTAATAGATCTCTTAGATTCCTTAAGCGTTTACCATAAGTCCAGTAGATGATGCGTATAATATTGTACGCTATATTCTTATATGCTTTATTTAGTATTTTTTCTTTGTATTTTTCGTTACTGTTTATCAATGATATTGCTTTGTCTAGTTTTTCCTCATCTATTAAGCCTATGCCAGCTTTAATAGTTTCTTTGAATTTTAATACACTTTCTACACCATTGTATATTGCTATACTAGATAATGCAAAAGAGTCAGCTATAGTTTTAACAACCATATCTATTATCTTATCTATTGAAGCTTCTATTCTTATTACATTTAACCCTTCTTGAAGTAATCTTATAGTCTTATCTATATCTATAGGGCCTGCATAGACCAGATTATTATTAACAATTATCGCTGGAACACTTAGCGCGCGATATCTTAAAGCTACAGATGGATCAAATGCTATATCCACTAATTCAATTCCTTCTAGTAGCTTATGTTCATATAGCTTCTTCACAAGATTATAACTTGTATAACAAGTAGGATGTATTAACAGTGTTATCATCCCCTATTCACCTCGTGGAACCTAGGAGCTGTTCTCGTAAAATAATCTATATCCCATGACAATTCATCTATTCCTCTATTGAATAAGCCCATAGACACTTGATCTATTAGCGAGTAGGCGTAGTTAGCTATCTTTACTGGTTGTCTACATTCATGTCTACATAAGAGAACCTCTAAGCAATACTTAATTATATCTTCATCACATTTAGTTTTATGGCCTAATGCTATATTAATCCACGAGTATTCTATAGGTCCCTTGTCTATTGCTGTAATAAACCATAAAACTTCATACAATAGTTTACAGGATAAACGTGGATCATGCATCCTCTTGGCTGTAAGATACATTGTCCATAGGTATAGTAGATAATGCCTTATATCATCTTCATTGTATTCCTCATACGTTTTCAACTTTATGTCGTTACCATATATGAGTATCTTCTTCTCAAGAGATATCCTTGTGGTAGTAAGCTTGGAAGGCAAAGCAGTTACTATATTGGGTAGTAGATTGCCAGTTAGCTCTGGGTTAGGAAATACAATAGCTCTTACATACGGTGCTACGAGAAGCCAAGGATAACCTGGAGGCTTGATACTTGTAAACACTATAATATCTATGATACTGCTCTTTCCTTCACAATATTCTCTTCTAATAAGACTACCAGTAAAATATGCTGAAGTTATACTGTGCTTTAAACTCCTAGTCATAGCTTGTATGCCTTCAAGAATATTGAAGTACGTAGAATTAATAAGCTCCCCTACAAGCTATTCCTAACGACCTCTTAAGGGTATAGTTAAGGGGGGAACCATGGGCGGTAAACATGGTAAATACGCTTATGTTAGGAGAAGTGATGGATGGTATGTTAAAGTACGTGTGTTAAAGAGTAGATCTGAAGATGATCCTGGAAAGTACATACCACTAGGTTATAAAACACGCAACCCACCATTAACATACCCCATTCTACGTGAAGAAGAACTACCTGATGAAGTAAGAACTAAATTATACCAGGTCTAACTACATTAGGTCTCCGTAACCTACTGCAATTATATTCAACATATTCTTAGGGATCTTAATCCATTATTTAGTATACTATTATATACCCCTTCAGTCTTTACTATAACTTATGGTAGAACTAGCTGACTTGAGGTGATAATCATATGTTAAGGGCCAGGTTCCTGGAATGATTTTTGGTATGGTAAGGTTAGTTCTCGCCATATTGTTTGGATATCTTGCATTCTATGAAGGTATTATCTTAGGGGATAAGGTCTATGGTGTACTATTTGCTCTAATATCATTAGAGTATTTGGGAGAACTATTTATTAAAGATGGAGAATAATTAAGGTCAGTCTATCGACCCTTCAGCACAAACACATTAACTCTAAGCCTATGTCGGCTACATCATCCCATATACGATTTTCCTTATACACTTATTTACTTTTAATGCATTTTGGTGGTACATAGTCTGTAACATAAACAGTCTTACCTGCCCTATATACCCTATGTCCTTGTTTTCTAAGGCATTCTACATCTATTTCTAACACCACTGTTTCTCCTCCATGTCTCTTACCTACTTCATATGCGTCATAGGGTGTAGGTGATAAGTGAACCCACAATCTCTTCATAGGCTTTAAACCTTCTCTTAAAATATTTGGAATGTTATCTGCCCGTGTACCATGATATAGTATCTTCACCTCCTTATCTTCAACATAGTTTACCTTGACTTCTATACTATGCCCGTACCTAGCTCTTATCATATCATCCTTTACTTCAAATCTTCCCTTAGGGTCAAGTAATGCTATTGCTATAATATGTTCTCGGGTAACCCATTGATATTGTTCTCTATTCCTCCATTTTTCGCGAATACCCCTAACCAGTTCATCTATTTTAACCCAGCCCTCTCCATCAAGTTTAAGGTCGGCTTCCCAAGGGAAATGCCTTAGTAAACCACTCATGAGCTTACTGAGTATAACTCTACGTCTAGAATCTAAGAATAATAATGCTTCTCTACCACAATGTACTGGTTTCTCAGTAAACACTCCACATATACGACACTTGTATATAGGCCTCAACTTCTATTCGCCCTTTGAACTCTACATATTATTTAGAGGGGAATAAGTCTTAACTAACCCTTAGTACAGAGTAATCATTGGTAACCGATGAGGATCCGTCGGGAGCCCGCATCGGCGGATAAGGTGAAGAATCCCCTGGCTGCACCGAGGTAAACTAGTAAATGATGAACCTTCCCCTCGTAGCAGACTAAGTATGGTAGATGAAGAAGCCTTAACGGCCGCCGCTGACAGCATATAGCCCGTAACCCCATAGACTATTCAACTTCTAAATGTATGAGGTTAAGCCTATGGATCAAGAGAAATTATTAAGGTACTTTAATATTATCCTAGGAAACCCTTGTTGTTGTAGGTATTGTGATCCTAGAATAAATTCAATTAAACACCTTGGAGGAAAATACGAGGAATATCCTGGGGTACATAGTTTTGAATGGCATAGAAGTGATCTAGTGATAATAACATTAGATGATCCTGGCTGCTATGCTAATAGATACATTGAGGGGTTTGGAACAATTTTTACATGCTATGGAATAATAGGCGCTCCTAATGAAATAATAGTTGAGATGTACGATACGTCATACAATATCCTAGGTAAAGATAAATTACTCTTAAGAAGAACTATGTCTACACAATATTACTATACTAAAGGTAAGTACGAAGAGCTAAGGACTATAGCCAGACCTTATCCCAGAGAGATAACAAGATTAGAGGATACAACAAGACTTTTCCAAGCACAGTCAATTGCTTCACAAGTAATAGGACTCATACTAGCAGTTGAATACAAATCAAGGCTACTTATTCTAAGTAATTCAAGTCTGTATGCAGTCACTAATACATTATCAGACATCATAGATGATGCAAGGAAAGTTATATTAATTTTGCCGCTGAACTATGATCAAGCAATATATGTTCTTGAGGAATTTTTTAGAGATGAACATAATATTACATTCCATTATGTTAAGTGTGAGCAGAATTGCGTAGAGGAACTAATAAAGTCATACAAACATTTAGTTGAGATTATCCATGGAAAGTAAGGCTTTAAAACCAGACAGAAACCTATTACTCAAGGTAGCTCCTAAGGAGCGTGGGCCCGTAGCTCAGCCTGGTAGAGCGGCGGGCTCTTAACCCGTAGACCGTCTACCGGGCGAGCCTGGCTCCGACCAGGGGACGGGCGGAAGTCCCGGGTTCAAATCCCGGCGGGCCCGCCACATCATAACCAATAATATCTATCCTTTATACTAAGGTTGTGTTTTAAGAATTTGCGTAGTTTATCCCTATCTACGTAATCTATGTTCTGATGAGTAAAACTATCACAGACTTGAGATACGGAGGTCATTGTCTAAAATTAATATTAATACTACATATGAAGGCTTTAGCATAAACAAACCCCAAGATCTAGAAGAATATTTCTTAGATTAAAGATTAATAGTCCTCATAACCTAAACTTGATCTCAGGAGAGGGAGTACAAGGACATTGAAGGAAGACGAAATCAAGATTACCGAAGATGTAGTGATACCAGGACCTAGGCCAGTAGTATACATAAAGTCTGAAAAGATTCTCGTGTTTGCAGATGCTCACTTAGGTTTTGAGGAAGAAATGGCTAAGCATGGATTATTTTTGCCAAGGGTTCAGAAGAAGAAGCTACTGGATTTACTTAACAATATTTTTAATGAACTTTATGTTAAGGAGATAGTTGTTGCGGGCGATATAAAACACCAGTTTGGACAACTTGGTAGAATAGAGGCTCGAGAATTACGTGAAGTTTTCGATTATTTAATTAAACATGTTGAAAGAATGATAATAGTTCGAGGAAACCACGACAATTTTCTTCCTTTAATCACCAAAAGGTACGAGAACATAAGGTTAGTAGACGACTACTACATGGTAAAGGATATTATGATAATTCATGGACATAAAAAACTTGTATTACCAAAGGAAAAACAAGTTAGATTAATAATAATGGGGCACGAGCATCCAAGTTTAGGATTAAGGGATAAGCTAGGTTATCTTATAAAATATCCTTGCTTCTTAAGAGTACCTCTTAAAGAACCAGGTAATATTGAAGTCTTGATTTTACCTGCGACAGGTGTGTACCAGACTGGCACATCTATAACACTTGATCCAAACGCGTATTTATCACCAGTAGTAAGGGAGAAAGCAATATTAGAAGAAGCTAAGCCTATAGTATTTGACGGAGAACTAGGCCTTCTTGAATTTCCTGAACTACGAATACTGTTTAGTAGTTTAGATGAAATGATAACCTAGCTATGATTATAGCAGGGCTTTTTAAGGAGTCGGCTTAAAAACTCTTATAGCAGTGCAAGGAAAGAGGCTTGAAACCAATGTCTCAGTTACAACTGCCAGAGCGTGAACCATCAATAAAAATAGAAAACATTGTTGCCACCGTAACGCTTGATCAAACACTTGACTTATACGCTATTGAGAGAAGCATACCAACAGTAGAATACAATCCAGACCAGTTTCCAGGATTAATATTCAGGCTAGATTCACCTAAGGTTACAGCCTTAATATTTAAATCGGGTAAAATGGTTGTTACAGGTGCGAAAAGCACCCTCGAATTGATACGTGCGGTCAAGAAGATTATACGCACGTTAAGAAAGAAGGGTATCGTAATAACGGGTAAACCTAAAATACAGATACAAAACATAGTTGCATCTGCTAACTTATATGTGGAGGTTAATTTAGAGAAGGCTGCATTCTTACTAGAAGATAACATGTATGAGCCAGAACAATTTCCAGGACTCATATACCGTATGAATGATCCTCAAGTCGTCTTATTAATATTCAGTAGTGGTAAAATGGTCATAACAGGTGCTAAGAGCGAGGATGAGGTAAAGGAGGCAGTCTATAAGATCTACCAAAAGCTTAAGGAGTTGGGATGTATAAGAAGACATATAACACCCGAAGAAGAATTCATTGGTGGCGAAATAAGAGTCTAAATAACTCGATTCTCCTATTTTAAACCACACCCTATTTTATCTCCTTAATCCATGACCTTAAATAGCTATGATAACGTTTACGAAATTATTACTCTATTACCACCTTTTCTCTTAGCTTTAGTAAGAAGCTTATGCGCTAATGCTCTAGTAGGGGTACCGTAGTATGCATCACGTCTATTAAAACTAGGCTTTAATCCTACGAAACCCTTAACAGCAACAACAGTTATACTTGCTCCTAGCTCCTCAATTCTCTTCCTAATGTACTCTAAGTCTTCTCTAAGTTCTTCTGGCTCAACACCAGGTATTTCAAGTACAACTTCTTCTGTACCTCTCTTAGGATCAAGTCCATAAATTACTACGGCACGCCACTTAGAGACAAACCATTCAACTAGTTGGGTTAGTGTACCAGTAACTATGTTAGGCTTATACTGATCCCAACCCATCTTCTCAGTCATTTCCTCAAATCTATCAAGATCCATTACTACAACAGTACCTTCAATAAGACTCATATCCCTAGTAACCCCCTATAAGTATCTGGGATGAGGAAGTGGGCAGCCAACGACCATAAAGGGGATGAGATACCTAGTCTCACACCGACCACCTCTGTACTCATTTATAGCGTTGATTGTATTAGTAGTAGAATGCCATAAGATAACAACAACCCATAGATAAAACCTGCACCTCTTCTTGAAAACCAATGCATTCTCTTGATTATCTTTGAGAAAATTAACAGTAATACTAGTGAGGCTACACTTATATACAATGCTTGGCCTTTTCCTATAATCATTAATGTTATAGCGTACAGAAATATGCCTACGAGTACACCTAGCAATACTTCAAGAAACCATTGGTGTTGCACTGTGCTTATCCTCTCAGCCTTTTAGGTCTTGTTATAATATAGGTTTAGCTATGAATATATTATCCTTATTATCTATTATTCTAACGCGTATAGATGATCCAATAGGTATATTGTCTGCTGAGACAATAGTGATAACTCTATCACGTCTTGGGGGGATACCTAATTTCTCGCCTTTAAGCCAACCGTCTTCCACTATTCTTACTTTAATTGACTCTCCTTTACGATATGGAGGTCTAGGACTAGGTGCTGCATGGAAGTTAAATGCTTTTTTATCATGTATTAACCTTACGTTGTATTTTACCTCTAGTTCACGTAATCTTCTCCAAAACTCATCCCAACTCATAGGCTTTACCCCACGGGGTTTACGGCCGTACTTGTGTACAAGGTATTTCTGAATACCTAGGGCAGGCCACTGTCTTCCCGCACCTATTTTCTTAGCCCAAAGGATTATGTCTTCGATATCCTTATCATTAAGACCGGGTATCCATACTGGTGCTATATGGACATCTATCTTTGTCTCATTAAGTACATACTCCGTTATCTCAATGACTTCTTGAACATTAAACCACTCAGCACCTTGTAGAAGACGTGCTTTAACAAGATCTAGCGTATCTATACTAAGATTTATTCTATCAAGACCTGCTTCCTCAAGCTCTTTAACTAGGCTATGGGTTAATAGATAACCCCTTGTCTGTAGTGCAACAACCTTAACCCCCTTTATGTTCTTCAATTCTTGTACGAGTTCAACAATATGGGGGTAAGTTAATGGTTCACCAACACCATCGATTAAAGCCTCTATGTCGTCAACGTTCTTGAATTTTACAATAGCTCTTACCCATTCTATTAACCAGTCGAGCTTAACCATATACTCTGTAACTCTATGCTTAGAAAATGGCCCTGCATCAACACTACAATAAATACAATTTAAGTGACAAAGAGTGGTAGCTCTAACTTGAATAACATTAGTACCACGATCAATTATTCCAAACGCTATATGTCCCATTAAAGGCATTTCCTCATCAATCCATACTAGCTTCCTAGGTTTAATATTAGGTATGTTCATAGTCTTGTCTTACCTAGTCCTGGATGTTCTAAGTATTCTTTGCTAATAAGTAGTATAGGTAGTATTCATATTATGAGATAATTTATGCTTACCATTACTAATGGGTTAGCCTATGATAAACAATTCTATTCTTCTCGTTAAGGGACTCTAGTACATGTAGTAGATAACCACTACGGCTACAGTAATGTAGAAGATGATTGCTCCAAATGTGTCTTTTAAGTTAGTAGGTTAGATAGGAGTACTACTAGTACCTCTAGGTTTGCAGGTAATCTTATTCATCATTATTACTGGTTCTTTAACTTCATTACAACGAAAATGTCATTAAGGTTGCTTAGATGCTTGGTCATATCACTCGGATTACTGATTCCCTTTATGTATAAATATATTGTTCTTACGATTCCAGTTCTATCTATAAGCCTTTTTACCACTATAGGGATCCATCCAGGTATGGGGAAATCAATAGTTATTATCCGGGCACCAATTCTAAGCTCTTCTTCGAGTTTTCCTGCGAGTTCTTCGTTAATACTACGGTAAAGATACATGTACACGACAGTTGCAGGAGAGAGGTTGACGTCGAAGAAGTCTTCACAAATAACCTTAACCTTATCATGTACGCTATAGTACTTTGCCGTAACCTCTATTATACCACATAAACGTTCATCGACCTCCACGCCAACACTATAAGCACCATACTCTCGAGAAGCTATAATTAATACCCTACCATCTCCAGCCCCTAGATCATAAAGTATATCACCTTGTCCTACTCTTGCAGTATTTAACGCTTCAACAATAACCTCTCGTGTGGATGGGATCCAAGGTGCTACTTTCCCTCCCATCAACACATCGACCTTGTACTACCAAAGCTCATACCAACATTATAAGATTATAAGTCTAAGTACGTCATACGTCATAGGTTTATACGATATGTTTTATATAC
>CAYUVB010000033.1:0-3813 GCA_964448055.1 uncultured Desulfurococcales archaeon
TTCTAGCACAAATACAAGCAACATCTCTCTCCAAATAACGTTGATCTTTATCATATTAATCTTAATCTCAATAGTATGCCTATTCTTTGACATACTATATATCATGTTGTCATTGGAAAAGTGTGTGAACTGGTGTTAGGATTGTTTGAAAAACTAAAACGTGTACTAAAAGAAGTAGTTGATGTTATAGCAACAAAGCAAATAAGTATAAAAGAATTCGATGAAAAGTATGCTGAACAGCTAGTAATAGAACTTGTTGAAAGTGATGTTGCTTTACCAGTAGCCGAAGAGATAGTTAGCAAATTACGCGAAGTTATTATAAATCTAAGGGTCAAGAGAGGTATAGATGTAAATTCATATCTTAAACAGAAGCTGAAGGAGATAATATTAAAGTTCTTCGAAGAATTACCTAGAATAGACATTGAAGAAACGATGCGTAAAAATAAGCCTTTAATCATAGTGTTCTTAGGAGTTAATGGAGTAGGTAAGACTACGACTATAGCTAAAATGGCATACATGTTTAAGAAGTCTAAGTACACTCCTTTAATGGTTGCAGCAGACACTTTTAGAGCTGGTGCTCAAGAACAGCTCTTAGAACATGCAAAAAGAATAGGGGTACCAGTTTTCACCAGACCATATGGAACTGACCCAGCTGCAGTAGTCTTTGATGCTATAGTATATGCGAAACAAAATAATTTCCAGGTAGTCTTAGTAGATACTGCTGGTAGAATGCATACTGATATAGATTTAGTAGAAGAGCTAAGGAAGATAATACGAGTATCAAAACCTCATTATAAGCTTCTTGTTGTAGATGCCTTAACAGGTAATGATGCAGTAGAACAAGCTATACTATTTAACGAGAAAGTTGGTGTTGATGGAATAATTGTTACTAAAGTTGATGCAGATGTAAAAGGTGGAACAATGATAAGTGTTGCCTATAGTATAAGGAAGCCCATATTGTATATTGGTATAGGACAAAAATATGATGACTTAAGAGAATTTGATCCTGAATGGCTGGTAAATGCTATACTTTCATCTTAAGCTTCAAGTATTTTTAAAAGTCCCGTAGAACATTCTAGCCACTAGGCGTATACGAAATGAACTTAAGCGAGTTATTTGAGTCATGGCGTAGGATCATAGAATTAGCTAGGAAGCCGGATAAAGATGAGTTAATGTTGTCGTTAAAAATGGTGTTCATAGGCTTTGCCGTAGTGGGTACGTTGAGTTTTATAATAAGATATATTTCTGCATTGCTACGATCATCTTAATCATAGCGAGGAATAATAATAATACCCCGAGGTATAAGGTTTTGTCAAGTAAGCCAAAATATAAAGCAATATATGCAGTACGCGTAACGGCTAGGCAGGAAGTTAATATAGCATTGCTTATGGAAAATAAAGCTAAAGCATACAAGCTTAATGTGTATTCAATTCTGGTACCTCCAGGGATAAAGGGATACATAATGATCGAAGCGCCAGGCATACACGTTGTACAAGAACTTATAAGGGATTTGAAGCATGTTAAAGGTCAAGTTAGTGGCATAGTTAAGTACGATGAAGTGGAACGTATACTTAAACCAGCACCTGTCATAGAGGGAATTACCGAAGGCGAAATAGTAGAAGTTATCGCAGGTCCATTAAGGGGTATGAGAGCACAAGTTGTGCGAATAGATAAACAAAAGAACGAGGTAGTGTTAAATATTTTAGAGGCTGCCTACCCGCTTCAAGTAACGGTTCCAGCAGACTATGTGAAGCCAGTAAAGCATGGTGTAAGATATGGCTAGGAAGAAAACAATCAAGATACAAATAGTTGGAGGAAAAGCTAATCCAGGTCCCCCACTAGGTCCAGCCCTATCGCCATTAGGATTAAATGTTGCTGAAGTAGCTGAAAAAATAAATGAAGCAACAAAGAAATTTGAAGGGATGACTGTACCAGTAGAAATAGTAGTGGACTTAGATACAAAGGAATACGAAATAAAGGTAGGCGTTCCCTCAACAACTGCATTGCTACTAAAAGCTGTGGGCGCTGATAGGCCTTCAGGGGACCCTGCTCATCAAAAGATAGGAGATTTACCATTTGAGAAAATAGTCGAAATAGCCTTACTGAAGAAGCCGGATCTGTTAGCTAAAACACTTAAAGCAGCTGTTAAGACTATTCTAGGGTCGGCTCGAAGCATAGGTATAACCGTTGACGGTAAAGACCCCAAGCAAGTTACACGTGAAGTAGATTCTGGTCTTTATGATGCTATTTTATCGAAATACGAAAAAGAATGGGAGAAGGAGGTGTAAGTACCTATGAGCTTTGTTGATAGAAGTAAGTTAGCTGAATCTTTAAGAAAAGCTCTCGAGTCAAGTCCTAAGAGAAATTTCAAACAAGCAGTCGAGTTAATAATCGTATTAAGGGATGTTGATGTAAAATCACCTGAAGGTAGAATAAGAGAAATAGTGTTCATGCCTTATCCCATTAATAAAGAGGTAAAGATATGTATTGTTGCTGATGGTGATATGGCGCTAAAGGCTAAAGAAGCTGGTGCCTATAAGGTAATAACAAGAGAGGAATTAACTAGGATTCAAGGTAATAGAAAGGAGGCAAAAAGAATTGCTCAACAATGCGACTGGGTACTTGTTAGAGCGGATTTAATGCCCCTTGTAGGTAGAATACTTGGCCCAGCTCTTGGTCCTAGAGGTAAGATACCTATACCAGTACCAATGAATGCTGACATCACGGTCCTGCTAAAGAAGTATCAGTCAGCAACAATGATTAGAACCAAAGATCAGCCACAAGTTATGTGTAGAATAGGTACAGAGGATATGCCTATTGAACAATTAGTTGAAAACGCTTTGACGGTTCTCTCAAGCCTTGAAGGTAAGCTTAAAAACCCTACCTATAATATTGGCAAAATAATAGTTAAAACCAGTATGGGGCCTCCAGTGGAGGTGCCTTTGCGATGAGCATTGTCTCACCAGTACCTAGGGCTCGAAAAATACCGGAGTGGAAGATAAAAGAGGTAGAAGAACTAGCTGAGCTTATTAAGAAGTATGGTGTAATAGGTATAGCTGATCTATCTAAGGTACCTACTAAGCAATTGCAAATACTTCGTAAAAAACTTAGGAAGAAAATAGTGTTTCGAGTAACGAAGAACACGTTATTTAAGCTTGCTGCGAAGAAAGCTGGTTTAAAGAATTTTGAGGAGTTATCAAAATATCTTGAGGGCATGAACTTATTTCTATTTACGAATATGAATCCTTTTGAACTAGTATTATTGTTAGATAAAAACGCTATACCAGCTCCAGCAAAACCCGGTGATATAGCTCCTAAAGAAATAGTAATACCTTCAGGAAGTACAGGTATACCTCCGGGTCCTATGTTAAGCGTCTTCGGAAGGCTAAAGATACCAACTAGGGTTCAAGAGGGAGTAATATGGATTGCTAAGGATACTGTTGTCGCAAAACCTGGTGACAAGATTTCACCTGAACTAGCATCGATATTAAATAAGTTAGGAATAGAGCCTATGGAAGTAAAATTAACGCTTAAAGTAGTATACGATCATGGATTAATAATACCTAAAGAAAAATTGTCCATAAACCTAGATGAATACAAGGAAATGGTATCTACAGCATTCACTGATGCTATTAAATTAGGTGTGGAAATAGCCTATCCAGAACCAACGGTACTCAAATACACGTTGATGAAAGCTTACATTAACACACTAGCTCTAGCTGTAGAAGCCTCAATAGTAACACCTGAAACAATTAACTTCATAATATCTAAGGCAGAAATAGCAGCCAGAAGTCTGGCGGCAATTTTAGCTGA
>CAYUVB010000033.1:3913-16817 GCA_964448055.1 uncultured Desulfurococcales archaeon
TCATAATATCTAAGGCAGAAATAGCAGCCAGAAGTCTGGCGGCAATTTTAGCTGAAAAGGCTCCAGAACTAGGATTACAAGTAGAAAAGCCTAGTGAGGAAAAGAAAGAGGAAAAGGAAAAGAAGGAGGAGGAAGAAGAAAAGAAAGAAACTGTAAGCGAAGAAGAAATAGCTGCTGGTTTAAGCGCATTATTCGGCTAATTAATCGTTAATGTTTAAATACTCCCTATCCTTCACTTAGACCCCGGTAAACTTGAAATGAAGCTTAGGAGGTGAAGGGCCATCGAATACATATATGCTAGCTTACTCCTCCATTCAGCAAAGAAAGAAATAAATGAAGAAAACCTAAGAAAAATACTTGAGGCAGCAGGTATACAAGTAGATGAGGTTAGGTTAAAGGCAGTAGTAGCTGCTTTAAAGGAAGTAAATATAGACGAAGTATTGAAGACAGCTACATTACCAGCAGCTGCACCTGTAGCTACAGCACCAGCTGCACAGCAGCAACCACAAGCTGCTGAAGAGGAAAAGAAGGAGGAGGAAGAAGAAAAGAAAGAAACTGTAAGCGAAGAAGAAATAGCTGCTGGTTTAAGCGCATTATTCGGCTAATATGTTTCATAGCTAATACTTATCTCGAATATGAATCGAAAGCAAATATTTTATCGTTACTAAATTAGTTCTAAATGTAATTGGATGAACCTTAATTATCTAGTATCTTGGTCGTTTTCTATAAAAATAATAACCCTGCAAAAGATCGTTAACATCAGAACAGGTGTATACGCAGCCATGTCGAAAGTATCAAAAAATGTCTATAGATTGAGTTTCTTCAGAGACGAGGGATTTGAACGCAAGCAATGCAAGGTATGTAAGGAGTACTTCTGGACTAAAAACAAATACTTTGAAACATGTATGGATGCACCATGTACGGATTACACTTTCTTAGATATAGACGTTAAAGTACGAAACTTAAGCGTAAGAGAAGCCCGTAAGAGATTTATTGAGTTCTTTAAAAGACATGGTCATGAACATGTAAGACCACGTCCTGTTGTTGCAAGATGGCGTGAAGATTTATACCTTACCATAGCTAGCATTGTTGTATTTCAACCATTTGTTACTGATGGTATAGTCCCTCCACCTGCTAATCCATTGGTTATTTCCCAGCCTTGTATAAGATTAGAAGATATAGACAATGTAGGATTAACTTTTGGAAGACATTTAACAAGCTTTGAAATGGCCGCACATCACGCTTTTAACTATCCGGATAAACATGTGTACTGGAAGGAAGAAACAGTAAGTTTAGCTTATGAGTTCTTTACACGAGAGATAGGCGTACCCGAAGATCAAATTGTATTTAAGGAGTCTTGGTGGGAAGGAGGAGGTAATGCTGGTCCCTCATTCGAGGTTGCAGTGGGTGGTCTTGAGCTAGCCACGTTGGTTTTTATGCAGTACAAAGTTGTAAATGGTGAATACAAAGAGATACCTATTAAAATAGTTGATACAGGATATGGTGTTGAGAGAATTGCCTGGCTAACACAGAAAGCACCTACAGCATTCCACGCTATTTATGGTGAATTAGTAGACGTTTTCCACAAGAAATTAGGTGTTCCTAAGCTAAGTAATGATGAATTACTTATAGCTCTAAGGCACGCTGCTAGGATAGATCCAGAAAACCCAGAAACAATACATCAATTTGTAGCAAAGGTATCAAAGGAGTTAGGTATAAGTGAAAAAGAATTCAATGACCTCTTCATGAGATCAGCAAGGCTCTACTCTATTTTAGACCACACGAGAACAATAGCATGGATGCTAGCTGACGGAATAGTACCGTCAAATACGGGTGAAGGGTATCTTGCAAGACTGGTTATAAGACGTGCTATAAGGTCACTTAGCATCCTTGGTACAGATACGCCCTTAGTAGATTTGGTGAAATATCAGATAAGTTATTGGGCTGAAGATTTCCCTCAACTACTTAAGAGAAAAGAGTATATACTAGATGTTATATCTTATGAGGAAGAAAGATACAAGGAAACACTCAAAAAAGGACTCGCCATAATTAATAAACTTATTAAAAAACGTAAAAAGATAGGTTTAAATGATTTAATAGAACTTTATGATTCGCACGGCCTTCCTCCAGATATAGTTAAAGTCCATGCAGAGAAATATGGTATAAAAGTTGAGGTGCCCCATAACTTTTACTCGTTGGTAGCAGCAAGACATAAAACAGCACGCAAGGAGCAAGAGAAATACAAAATACCTAAGGAAATAATGGAATGGGCTAAGATTTATCCTTCCACAAGACGTATATTTCATGAGAACTCCTATGTAAGAGACTTTAAAGCAAAGATAATTGGGGTAAAGAACAATTACGTAATACTTGATTCAACAGCCTTTTACCCTGAAGGTGGAGGCCAATTAGCTGACAAGGGAGTAATATATATAGAACTTAATGGTAATGTTGAGGCGTTTAAAGTATTAGATGTTCAAAAGATTGGAGAAGTTATAGTCCATGTTTTAGACAAGAACTTAGATCAAAGCGTTATAGGTAAAACTGTAAGAGGAGTCATTGACTGGGATAGAAGATATAAGCTTATGAGGCACCATACAGCAACTCATATACTACTTGGCGCTTTACGAAGAGTCCTAGGTGAACATGTATGGCAAGCTGGCGCTGAAAAAACAGAAGATAAAGCACGATTAGACATCACCCACTACAAAGTACCTTCACGGGATGAAATCATTAAAATAGAGGAATTAGCCAACAAGGTGATACTGGATAGGCGTAAGGTAAACACTTCTTACATAGATAGAAATGTAGCTGAAGAAAAGTATGGGTTCATAATATATCAAGGAGGTGTTCCGCCAGACCCTAAACTTAGGATAGTTGAGGTCGAAGGCTGGGATGTCGAGGCATGCTTCGGCACTCATGTGGTCAATACCTCTGAGGTAGGAGGAATTAAAATAATAAACGTTGACAAAATACAAGATGGTGTAATAAGATTCGAATACGTTGCAGGTACACAAATAGTAGGATATGCCAACGTCCTAGAAGAGAAAATAAGCTCTATAGCATCCAAGATTAATGCTTCATTAGGAAACATTGTTGAACGTTTTAATGGCTTCTATGAGGATTACAATAAGCTTAAAGAAGAATTATCATCAATAAAAAGAAAGCTCATAGAATACATAGCTAAAGATATTGAATCCCGATCATACGACTTAAGATACTATAAACTATACATAATGGAAGCTGGAGATCTAAGTACGCAAATAATTCAAGATATGTTAAGGAGCCTAATAAAGAAGTTCAATGATACAGTCATTATAGCATTAAAGAAGCTAGACAACGATAAAACATACATAGAGATATCTATAGGCAAGTTGGCATTAAAGTACACTAATACAAAGAAATTGATAGAAAAGATGTCAGAAAAATTAAGAATCCGTGGAGGAGGTAAGCCCGATCATGTCACTGGCGTTATAGAGGAGAACATAGACAAGGTTAGTAGTATAATAAGAGAATTACTAGCTAAGAATAATCAAAGACAATAGTGAAGACTATGATAAAAGATACATGTATTACATACAAGTTAGATATAAGAGTCGATATAGTCCGCGAAGCCATCAAGGATTACTTGTATCTCTTGAATAGAGGTTTTCCCCAGGAGCAGAGCCTATCCCTTGTTGTAACGAGATATAATCTTTCAAAGAAGGAAAGAATGCTTTTACTTCGTTCCATACATGGTCAAAGAATTAGTGAGCACATAATTTCTAAAACTATAGCTTGTGACAAACTGGCTTGTAGGACGTTAATAGTCGATGGGTTAAATGTATTATTAACTATAATAGCTGCGCTTAGATGTGATCTACTTATTCTAGGAGATGATGGATTTATTAGAGATTTACAAGGAGTTCACGGTAAGGTAAAGTACGATATTTATTTCTTTAAAGCTCTTGAAAGATTAGGGTATGGTTTACATACATTAGGCCTTGACAAAGTTTATTTATTCTTCGATAAGAATGTAAAAATGATAGGTTTTTACTCAAATATAATAAGGAAGGTCTTAACCAAATACATTGATGATGTAAAGATAATACTGTCCCCTTCATGCGATAAAGAAATTATGAGTTATAACGGTGTAGTATCTACTAGTGACATAGTGATACTACGTAGTGTTGATAGTGTTTTTGATCTAGCAGGCTATATAGTCGTCAAGCTAATGTTATATCCCAATATATTTAACGTCAAGAATAACATTTAAATCTCCTCTACCCTCTGTGATACTGAACTAGGGGCCCGTCGCCTAGCCAGGATAGGGCGCCGGCCTTCTAAGCCGGTAGTCCGGGGTTCAAATCCCCGCGGGCCCGCTTCTAAAATAATTCAAATAACATTTTACTCATTTCATCAATTGATAATAACTCCTTTAAGATCATAATAAGTTGCATCAGTTATGCGTATAGTAACCCATCGCCCTAACTCTAAGTCGCCTTGCACAACTATTGGGTAATAGCTCGTTGATCTAGCTATAAGGGTATTTCGTGACCCCTTCTCTATTACCAATGCACGTATCATACTTCCAATATATTTACGATGTTGTTTCCCACCTATCTCTTCTATTAACCTCAATAATCTAATGGACCTTTTCTTCCTTATATGTGGAGGAATCTGTGGAAGTGCTGATGAAAGTGTTCTAGGTCTTGGAGTGTATTGAGCCATGTGTACACGCTCTATCTCTAATTCACGCAATATATTGAGCGTGTTCTCAAATGCTTCTTCGTCTTCACCAGGGTGACCTACTATAATATCTGTAGCTATCATTACATCGGGTATTTTCGTTCTTATATATTTAACTATATACCTATATTCGTCGACTGTATATTTTCTATTCATTATTTTTAATACTCTATCATCACCGCTTTGTAACGGTATGTGTACGAATTTGTATACTTTAGGATGTTTTAATACATCGATTAGTTCATCTAGAAAATACATTATATGTTCAGGATTCATCATACCTATCCTAAGCATGAAGTCTCCAGGTATATCGATTATTTCTCTAATCAATTCTACTAGCGCTCTCCTTCCATAGATATCTAATCCATAAGCACCTAGATCCTGTGCTGTTAACTGTATCTCGCGTGCACCTTTTGCTATGGATTTCTTAACTTCATTCAATATTTTGTCCATAGGAAAACTGATGAGCTTTGGCCTCGCTATCCTTGTTATGCAGAAACTACAAGAACCAGTGCATCCATCAGCCACGGGAACGATAGCTATAACTCCTCTTGTAGTGGTGTAAAGATCTGCTTTGTTTAAACGTGTCTCTATAGTAGGTTGAAGGATTTTTAATATGGCTACAGGATCATATGTTGTTATGATAAATGCTTTTGGCGCTATCTTTTTTACAGTATAGGGTTGTGATGTAGCTAAGCATCCAGCGACAACAAGTGTTTTGTTGGGATAGGCATTACTTATCTCTTCTATCCTACTTAATATTTTCTCTTCTGTATCTTTTCTTACAGTACATGTATTTATTATTATTATTTCCGCCTCCTCAATCTTATTTGTTTCAATGAATCCCATACTTCTTAAGATATTCAATAGTATTTCGGTATCCCCTTTATTCAGCGTACACCCATATGTTTCAATGTATACCTTGAGCACCTTTGTATCCCTTAACTCCTCAAAATGATTTATAAGCTTATAAGTGTTAGAGCATTGAGGTATAAGGCAAGAAAGGGATAGCTTATGGGAGTCAAGGATTACAGTTATGAGTGGATGCTTGATAGAGTATATGCTAAGGTGCCTGTGAGAGTAGGTGCTGGTGAGCGATTTATTCCTCCTAAGGCGCAAGTGGTCTATATACCCGGTAAAACTATAGTAAAGAATTTTGCTGATATAGCTGATAAACTTAGAAGAGAACCAAGAATATTGATGAGGTATCTGCTTAAGGAGTTAGCTGCACCAGGAAACATCGATGAATCAGGTGCTTTGATAATTCATGCTAAATTCTCATCATCAGCTATAAATACGCTGCTTTCGCGCTTCATTAAGACGTATGTTATATGCCCTAATTGTGGTAGACCAGATACGATACTGAAAAAGAAAGGTAAGGTGTGGATTCTTGTATGTGAAGCATGCGGTGCAGAACAACCAGTTAAACCATTCTAGTAACATTAATGATATGGTCTACGTGAACAAAATATCTTATCAAGGACATGTTATCGTATCTGTTTGTGATGCAGAACTATATGGAAAGGAAATAGATACACCTAACGGTAAAATAAAGATAAAGGAACCATTCTATGGTGGTGATTTAGTAGATATTTCTACAGCATTGAGAATAATATCCGAGTCAAGTAATGTGAACATATTAGGCAAAAACATAGTTGAAGCAGCTCTCAAGAAGGGGCTTATACGTAAGGAAGCGGTAATAGATCTCTCAGGTATACCCTATGCTCTCATAATATCGTACTAGGAACTTGCTTACTGGAGGTTTTGAAGTAAGTGACTGATTTAGTTCATGGTCTCCCCGTTAAAGAATGGCTCAAAAGAATTAATGAATACGTAAGTATAGTTGAACAAAGCATAACTGTATGTAAGGATTGTGGTGCCGTTAAACTTAGAGGTAAATGGGTCTATGATGACTTGGTAAGAATATTAAAAGATAATGAAATATACTTTATAGAAAAAAGCATAAATGTAAAAGAACCTTTAAGGATAGTAGATCAACCTCAAGTTCTAGAAATAAATGTACATAAAACTAAGGCTGTTTTTAAAGTAAGTATGAATATCGCTATTAATGAGAGAAAATTGACGAACCTGGTTGTAAGCATACCACTTAAAGTTAATCTAGGACTTTGTCCACGCTGTATAGCTCAAAGAGGTAAAGCGTACAAGGCAATTATACAAATCCGTGCTGAATATCACAAGAAAGATCCTAAGACCATATCAAAAGAACTCCTTAGGAAACTTCCTCAGGATATAAAGAAAGAAATAGTTGAGATAAAGGAAACAAAGGATGGTGTGGACTTGTATGTATATGATATTGGTATTGCAAGATATATAGCTAAGTATGCTAATAGAGAATACGGAGCATTAATTAAGGAATCATACAAACTCATAAGTCGTAAACCCAATGGTCATGTAAATAGTAAGTTGACAATAAGCTTAAGATTTCCAAGTATTAATGTAGGGGATTTTGTAAAAACAAAGGAAGGTAACATAGCTATAGTTGAAGGTATATCTAATGGAAGAGTAAAACTGTTAGATGTTGTAAGCGGCCATAGGTTTTCGGTTCCAATAAAGAGTTATTGGAATAAGGAGCTCGTAAGGGAAGAAAACATTAGGTCTAAAACAATGACTGTGATAGGTACAAAAGCAGATAAAATCATAGTTATGGATGATGAATACAACGTTTATGAAGCAAAGATAATTCATTTAGACAAGAGCGTAAGAACAGGTGATAAAGTAAAAGTATTAATATATAAGGGATTAGCCTACATAGTAGATTAGTCTAGTCCTGGGGATGCAAGTGGCTAAGAAGAAACGAAGAGTAGAAGAAAAACCTAAAGAACTAATACTACCTAGTGAGGGCCAAGTAGTATGTATAATCGATAGGCTAGTAGGTGGTGAATACATAATAGTCAAATGTGCTGATGGAGTTACACGTAAATGTCGTATACCTGGACGTATGAGACGAAGAGTATGGATGCGTGAAGGCGATGTAGTTCTTGTTGCTATATGGGATTTCCAACCTGATAGAGGAGATATAGTTCACAAATACGATAAGAGTGATGTCAAAAAGTTAGTGGAGAAGGGGCTCATACCACAAGAATTGCTTGAGGAGATGGGTGTAGAAATTTAATGTCAATCAAGGATTTCTTGGAAGGCAAGCCGTCAAAAAGAGCTTTAAGAAGAATAAAAGATAAAGACTTATACGAAACAGTTGAAGAAGTTTTTGACTCCTTTACTGTTCTAACATTATATAATATAATACGTAAGGGGATCATAAAAAGAATATATGGTGTAATTAGCGCGGGAAAAGAGGCTAGGGTTTACTGGGCAAAAGATAATAAAGGTCAAGACCTTGCTGTAAAAATATACCTTACATCTACAGCTGAATTCCGTAAAGGAATACTAAAGTACATAATAGGTGATCCTAGGTTCGAGAACATACCAAAAAGTAATATCAGGAAGCTAATATATGCTTGGACAAAAAAAGAATACAGAAACCTTAAACGTTTAACTGATGCAGGTGTACGTGTACCAAAACCCATATACGTTATGCGAAATATCCTGGTAATGGAATTCATAGGTCATGACGGTATTCGCGCACCGTTACTTAGAGAGATAGATCTTGGAGAGGATGAAGCATATAGGGTATTCAATAAAATAGTAGAGTACATAGAATTGATGTATCATAAAGCTAAACTTGTGCATGCAGATTTAAGCGAGTACAACGTTATGATATACGATGGCGAACCCGTAATAATTGATGTTAGCCAAGCTGTCGACATATCTCATCCTAACGCATTAGAGTTTTTAAGACACGATATAGAGACTATTACGAAGTATTTCAGAGATAAACTAGGTCTAGATGTACCTTCACCGGAAGAAATATATGCGAGGGTATTACGATGGAAGGACAAAAAACAATACCAGGATTAACTCGTCTCTACCTTAAGGTGCCGCTCGACCGTATAGGGGTCTTAATAGGTGAAGGCGGCAAGGTTAAACGTGAAATAGAGAAGCGTACCAGGACACGTATTCATGTTAGTAGCAGTGATGGTACAGTAATAATTGAACCAGAAGCTCCCGATGTATCGCCGTACAATTTACTTAAGGCGCAAGAAGTAGTCAAAGCTATAGGGTTAGGCTTCAATCCCGATAAGGCTCTTAAATTACTGGGTGAAGACCAAGTACTAATGGTAATAGACTTAAAACAATACATAGGTGATTCACCTAACCATTTAGCAAGAATTAAGGGTAGGATAATAGGAGAGAAAGGAAAGGCTAGAAAAACAATAGAGGAGATGACAGGTACATATATCTCCGTATATGATACATTTGTTGCGATAATAGGAGATTACGAATCAGCAAATGTTGCTAGAGAAGCCATAGAAATGTTAATTCAAGGCAGGCAACACTCCACAGTATACAGGTATATAGACAGGATAATGTATGGTATTAAAAGAAGAAGACTAACAGATTTATGGGTTAAGAAGTATTAACCTAATAGACTATACTAACGTGTACCTGATAAGCTTCTCTCAATAATTTTCCTTAACTCATCTATACTTAAATCCTCTCTAAGGCCTGGCAATTCAACCAGTATTATTCTGCCCTTCTGATCCCTAAGCCTTAATACATCTCTATCCTTATGTCTATACACATCTAGTTGTTCTAAGCCAAACTCCTCTAATACTTTGAAGTAATCCCTATACTTAGCTGGTTTTCTTTTAGGCATACCCTTCACCGATTACTACATTACTAGGCCTTCTAACCCCTTTTTCTAAAGCTGCTAAATAAGTGTTTTTCAATACAATCCATCTTCACATCGACAATAATATACCAAGAACCATGTTGTTGCTTTAGGGTATTTAGTTTTGAAGGGCCGCCGCCGGGATTTGAACCCGGGACCTCGGGATCCACAGTCCCGCGCTCTAACCAGCTGAGCTACGGCGGCCATGTTCACAACATCTATTAACCATATTGTTCTATGCATGGCCTATGCAAGTCATCGCCCATTAAAGGCTCCTAGGCGGCCCTAACTAGTCTAAGCACTAGGAAATTTTAAAGATTTATTTACATTTGTTTACCATTGAATAATACAATACGGTATTGTAATGAGTATGATAGCTCAGACAGAATTTCAAAATACATGTCATATGGGCTAATTGATTAAGTGTTTTCTTATAATAGAGGTTAGGAGCCCTTATTACCATATGTGGTGGGCCCGGGGGGATTTGAACCCCCGACCTACGGGTCTCTCCGCGTTCCAGTCATATCTCATCCCCCGGAGAGGGGTCGTTAGACCCGTAGAGATGACTGGAGCTTCGGCCTAGCCCGTCCCGCCCGCCATTTATTCTATCTGGCCTAATAGTCCTTTTAAGCGTTTCCTATATTTACTATCAACGTGTTTAACAATGTATTCTGATAGATACAATTTGTAGGGTTTGAATACTCTAATGAAGTCTCTTGCATGATCTCCAAAGATCCTGATATAATAGACGTCTGACTTGTGTTTCTTGTCTCGTCGTTTATCGGTTCTTACAATATGCTTTATGTTAAAGTGGTTCAATATGACCTCTATAGAGGATAATAATGAAGCTAATGTAGTTGATATTTTTATCTCACATGCATGTTTTTGTCTCCAATATAACCCTCCTTCAGCATCAAATAATCCTCTAAGAAAAGCTATCTTTACGTCATTACTGGAATAAAGTATCAAATCCATTGTTAAAACGTTAAGCTTATCCATTATACGAAGTATGTAAGCCTCTTTTAGTATCTCGTTAAGGAAGAAACTCTTCATTAAATACAGTCTATATTCGGGGCTCCATTTACTATTTCTTTTATGGTATATCCTAATGCTTGTGATTGTATCTGGGTAAATAAGATGTATTAATTTTTTCATAACGGGTTAATAAGGACTTGTACTTGGATGAAATATATGGTGTGCCCTTAGTCTCAATGCTTCCATCGCCTATGAAGTATCCTATCACTTGTACTAGATATTCTTGATAAGTATCATTGCTGACGTGTTTCTGCATCCAGTATCCTGGAATTATATGAGGTTTAAAAGGTGGTTATAAAGGGGAGGCGGGCGGGACGGGCTATCCGCCGCTCTGCCTGGCTGAGCTACGGGCCCTCCAGTCGTCATGTATTCTTGCTCTAATACCTACTAGGTTTTAGGGAGGTATATTTGTTTATCATCTAATCGTTGATGTCGTGTTATAGCTTATAGGGTTAAGATTAAAGTTTAAATGTGTGTTTATGTATGCCCTCATATGGTGTGCCGGGGTAGCTCAGCTGGTAGAGCGCCGGGCTGTTAACCCGGTGGTCGGGGGTTCAAATCCCCTCCCCGGCGCCACGGTCTCACATCACCGGTTTCTATTCAAATCCACAATTATGGGACCTTTGGTAGTAATTAGGATTACTCTATGAGGCATAGCTGTAGCTCCATTAATCTTTACGAGGAATATTTTCTCTTCAACTATTTTGTTTGACTCATACCATTTGCCACTATCTTTATCGAACACGTATATCGTATAGTCTTTCACAGGAACTATATCAAGTATGTTTAATGTTCCGCGAGCATTGTATAGTACTATGTACTTCTCATCATAATTGGCCATGATGAACTCTACTATAGGTTCGCCTTCTTGTGCATCGTTTAGTATACGTGTGGATAAAGAGTCTACACTCATAAAAGTATTTAGTAACAATACACTAATAGATAACGTTATCAACGTCATTATGATTTCTGATACCAGATTACTTACACCTTCGCCTATTTTCAACTGCTTCGAAATATTAGTTACTTCATATTTAAGTAGTCTCAATAAGGCCCCAAATATATTGTATGATATAAAAATGTTTGTATATATGAATCTTTATCTATACGCTAGCTTAGTTAGGGGTACATGTTAAGACAATTACATGGTAGTTGCTTTAATCGTGGTTCTACGTCAACACTTGTTTCAGCAATGATACTACTAATGATAGTTCTCATGTTAATGTTTAAGATATTGTACATGTATAGAGGTATGTACACATCGTTAACTAGTGGTTTCGAGTATATGTATAGTTCTCTAAGGAATACTATGTTCATTGTACCATGTAGTTATGGCGTAGGTATATGTATTGTAGGATCACGTGGAAATGCCGGTTCCCTGGATCCTAGTAGTTTACGCTTAATACTGCCATCGGATGATTACCCCCTAATAATTGAAGTAAATGACACCTTGCTTAAAAGCGAAGACAATATGCTTGTACCTACATCGGATTTAAAGAACATGATATGCAAGTATGGTTATGGTGTTCTCGTATCAAGTTCTGGTAATAGTATAACCTTAACATGTAGTGACTTTAACTTAACATATGTAAACACAAGTAGGTCGTACCCATCAACTATTAGCTTGTCTTCGCTAAGCGAAGAAAGGAATATCGTGATCCGCCCTGGATACATCACGACTTTGAACGGCGTGAGTGTCCCAGTAAGTTTCTCTAATGTAGCACTGGTAGAGAAACGATACACTGGAAGTGTTGAATCATTCCTAGAAGAAATCTCATCAATACTAGACTATACCTATGTTGTTATACCTATCCGTACACTTACGCTTCTAGGGAGTACTAGTGATGAGTACAAGTTTACGAGTGGTAGGCTTGATTATAGTGTAACGCTCTCGGGTTCACTGAATGTTTATCATGATAACGTGTTTCTACTAGTTATAAAGCTGGGAGGTCAAGTATATTGGGATTGGATGAGTATTTACTCTATATCAGTTAGTGTCAACGTTGATGGTGTTACCGGGCGTTGGAATCCTGGTTTCCTTACAAGGTATAGTGGCTGGGTCTTAGAGTATCCACCAGCGGTCCTCAATAGCGAGGGCTATGTTTACCCATCTGTTACCAAGGTATTCTATGCTCTACTACCTCCGGGAAGCCATAGTATAAGTGTTACTGTTACCGTAAGAGGTGATGTAAAAACCCCATATAGATCCTATGGTTGGGCAAAACTAACATTAAGCGTTGAGGCATGGAGTCTTGATTTTTCCAGGAGATTCAGCGACTACAATGTACTATTGGTTCTTGGTACAGGTGAGAAGCTAGGATTCATACCCTACTACATGGCTCCTGGTGGTGTATACTTTGTTGACATGGTCTATAAGTACTGGAGTAATGG
>CAYUVB010000034.1:0-1079 GCA_964448055.1 uncultured Desulfurococcales archaeon
GGATATTCTTCTCTAATCGTAGCTATGTGTATGCATGCTACGGGGCAGTGGCTACACGCTACTCTTCTAGCTAACTTTGCCTCAGCGAGATATTCACCACTGATATTTGCAGCGTGCTCAAAGCGATTCGAGGCTAGGTTTCTTGTCGGTAGTGCTCCAATAGTGTTTAACGCTAGTACATTGATTGGTGTTCCTATGTCATGGTATTTCTTCATTGCTGGACTCTTTACTGCTGCATCATAGATCTCATCATATATTTCACGGTATTTCTTAGCATCTACTATTGGTATCTTCCTTTTACCGCCAATAACTATCGCCTTGAGCTTCTTGGAGCCCATTACGGCCCCTAATCCGAGTCTACCGAAGTGGCGATATGTTTCTGTTACAACACATGCGTATCTTACTAGGTTTTCACCTGCTCTACCAATTCTCATTATTGCTCTTGTACCAGGCCAGGGTTCTCTTTCACGTATAACTCTACCAACGGTGTAAGTGCTGCGGACACCCCATAGAGCTGAAGCATCCTTAAACTCTACTTTACCGTTATGTATGGATAGGTAGACAGGTGTTTCACTTGCACCTTTGATAACTATGGCGCCAAAGCCAGCCATTCTTATTGCTATAGCACTACGTCCGCCGGCATGGCTTTCACCAAGGTTACCTGTTAATGGTGACTTGAACATTGCGACCGTCTTAGAGGCTGTAGGGTAAACAGCAGAGAATACTCCTATAGCAAATACTATAACGTTCTCTGGTCCAAGGGGGTCAGCGTTACGTGGCAATTCTTCTTTCAACAACTGAACTGCTACACCAGTACCGCCAAGATATTTTTCGAAGAGGTCTAAACGGTCTTCAACCCAATATTTCTTCTTGGTAAGGTCTATGTAGAGAACCTTTCCGAGTTCACGATCTGCTAAGGGCATAGAATTTCACCTCCTATCTTCCTCTAATGCGAGAACTGAGTGAGGACAATAATTTACACAATAACCACAATGTACACATATCACAGGCTTGTTTTCATCATAGTCCCAGAATATCGCTCCAAATGGGCATGCTTCACGACAGAACCCGCACCCTAT
>CAYUVB010000034.1:1179-10869 GCA_964448055.1 uncultured Desulfurococcales archaeon
CGACGTAGAATACCTCGTTTATGGTAAACCCATTAGTACGAAATACATACCAGTTACGCCAGAAGGAATACCAACTCCAGCCCTAATTACACGTGCTGCATTAAAAATAGCGGAAATACCATTCCTTATAGTGGATGCTGGCTCTTACATCAAACCGAAAATACCACATATAACTTTACCTAGTAGGATCGTAGGTAATAGAATTGATACTGGTAATGCATTACCTTATATTACAGCCAAGAATCTCTACGAGGAAGCACGTACATTAGCTAGGAAAATATCACATATAGCAGATATCTTTGTCCTAGGTGAGAGTATACCAGGAGGGACAACAACTGCTCTTGGAATACTAGTAGCATTAGGCTATAATGCATGGGGTATGGTGAGTAGTGCTGAACCAAGAAATCCCCATGACCTTAAACGACAGATTGTAGAAAGTGGGTTAGAGAAATCAAGAGAATTACCTACAAATGATCCATTTAGAGCTGTCTCATGTTTAGGGGATCCAGTCCATATATCAATAGCAGGATTTCTTGCAGGCGCGCTAGAGAAAGGATCGAAGGTTATACTAGCTGGTGGAACACAGATGGCTGCTGTATTAGCAATAGCTAAACGTAATGGACTAGATTTGGCAAACAAATTAATCGTGGGTACAACCAAATGGATAATAGACGACAAGTCATCGGGTATAGTGGAACTTGTAAAAATGATCTCGCCTGAGGTACCAATAATAGCATACAACTATGATTTCTCTAACTCACCTTACCAAGGCTTAAGATACTATGAACAAGGCTATGTCAAAGAAGGTGTAGGAGCTGGCGGAACAAGTATTGCAGCAACCATCGTAAAAGGAGTTCCCTATACCGAGTTATGGGAAGCTGTCCATCAAGAATATAAAAAACTTATTGAGGAAGGATATAGTGCTATTGAGAAAGAATAGCCTAGAGGATACACTAATAATAGAGTTTTCAGAGCCAGTTAAAGCATTATCTTCAACTGTCTTAGGGGGAGGTTTCCGAGAACTAACTCATGTAGTATTTCATAGGGTAAACGAGGACTTCAACGATCCCAATCCGGAAAACTATGCAAAAGAACTCGTAAGGGAGGTAGGATTACCAGTTGAGACTACCGCAGTCTTTCTAACAGCAGTTGATGTAATAAGAGAACACGTTGATAGAGAAGTAAAACACCCGGTAAAGGCTAGAATCATTGCTACAATAGGATTTACCCCACTTGTATGTATTGGAGATAAAGAACTCATTCATAAACATGCTACGATAAATATACTTTTAGTAGTAGACAAGAACCTTTCCAACAACGCTTTAGTTGATATTGCTAGCCTTATAGGAAGCCTTAAAACCTTAGCATTAGTGGATTTAGGTTTATCATGCAATTATCACGGAAGAGCCTATTCAACTGCAACAGATGCATTAATTGTTGCTTCGAAGAAGAGCGGAAGCAGAGAAATGTATGGTGGACCAGTAACAGATGTAGGTTTTACTGTATCAAAGCTTGTATATGAAACCATAGTAGAATATGGTTTGAAAAAATTGGATCTTAATACAAAATTCAAGAATATTTTTGGTGTAAGCATCGATTGGTTAGTAGATACTGCAGTAAAATTATATATGTATGCTCCAATACCTGGTGTAACGGTGAATGATGTAAAGAAGGATATCGTTCATGAATTATCAAGATTATTAAAAGATCCAAATATATGGGCTTTGGGATTAGCAGCACGATCACTAGATCACTATGGTCTAGCTGGGACAATACCCCACCTAGAGAAGGAAGAGTACCTCAATGACTCAAAGAAAATCCTAGTAGATGAATTATTAGGAATAGTTCTTTCAATCTATGTTAATGGATGGAAAGGAATGCTCTCATATTACTGGATAGATAGGATAAAACACCAATTAAAGATGTTCAAGGATAAACCAATGTTTATTGATGATTTACTTGCATCGATCATAGGTTCTATCTTAAGTAGAGTATACGATAAATACTTGGAATAGTGAGGAGTAGACATTGAATATAGTCATTATGGCTGGTGGAAGAGCAGAAAGACTAGGGGGAATAGAAAAACCTCTTTTAAGAATATGTAACAAACCAATAATTAAGCACATACTAGATGAGGCAATCAAAATATCAAATAACATCTATGTAGCAGTTTCACCATATACATCCCTAACTAGGAAATGGTGTTTAGAAAATAACATAAGTGTCATAATGACTCCTGGAAGAGGTTATCCATTAGACATAGAAGTAATTTTAAAGAAAGTCGAAAAGCCTACATTAATTCTTCCAGCTGATATACCATTCATAACCATAGACGTACTTCAAGAGTTCTTGGGAAAAGCGCTACGACTTAATAAAAGTGTTATAACACTTATCGCTTCAAGGAGGTGCTTTCCACAAGAACTAGCTAGACCTGAAGCTTCACCTATTGGTATATCATTATTTAAGCGTAATGGAACAGATTGGGCAAACATAAGTATGTGTAAGTTCCCTGAACTATTAGATATTGATACTCTAGCTGATTTAGAATATGCAAGGAGATTATGTCATGAGGTTTCATGGCGGAAGTTTTTGGGTTAAACGTAAAGTAGTAGACTTTAGCGTAAATATTAACCCTCTAGGAATACCTACACAACTAGAAGAAGCCATAAATGAATGTTGTACTAGGGATGTCTACTCAATTTATCCTGATTACAATTATACTGAGCTAAAGAATGCAATAGCTTACTTCTACGATATCGAGTCTAAGAACATTATACCATGTAATGGTGCTTCTGAAGCACTGAACCTTTCAATTATGGCATTGAAGCCTCAGACATTAATAATCGTAGCTCCAAGTTATGGTGATTATGAACTACTATGTAGAGGTCTTAATATAAAGTGCGTCTACGAAGTAATGACTGAACAAGAAGATGACTTCAAGATAGATTTCGATAAACTATCAACTATTGCCAAAAACTCAAGAAACCCCGTAATAATTTTAACTAATCCCAACAACCCAACAGGCGTAGTAATCCCGGAAAAGCTATTAAAAGACTTGGCAAGAGAGCTACGTGGCAAAGCATGGATAATAGTTGATGAAGCATATTCCGAGCTAAGTAACTATCAAGGGCTACTAGGCGATGCTACTCATGATAATATTATTGTTGTAAGAAGTTTCACAAAGATATTCGGTATCCCGGGACTGAGAATAGGCTTCATATACACAATCGTGAGGGAACTATTAGATGTAATAGATGCATTACGTCCGACTTGGAATATAAATACGATAGCAGAATGTGCACTAAAGAAAGCACTCATGGAATACAAAGGAGAATTATGGAAGTTTATAGAAAGATCACAAAAATACGTAGAATCTGAAAGAAATTATCTATTAAGATCATTGCTTCGCACAAGATACAAGGTGTATAAATCGCAAACCAATTTCCTATTACTAAAACATCCCTGGATAGATGCAGTAAGTCTCCGAAATCATTTACTAGAAAAATACAATATTCTCGTTAGACCAGCTCACACATTCCGTGGATTAACAATATACCATACAAGAGTGTCTATCCGAAGTAGAAGAGAGAATGAATTATTGGTGAAAGCCCTTGCACAAGTACAGCTGCCACATTAGGGGATTTTTAGCACTTTTATCTTTCTTAACAATAATACCTACAAAAGTACACGATGTATTCTTAGCCGCTGAATACTTTCATCTAGTTCCAATAGTTGGTTTTATTGAGGGAGTAATAGTTATTCTACCATTATTTATACCCATACCATCAATGATGAAGGCTATTCTAGCATTACTAGCATTTTACATCTTAACGGGATTCAATCATTTAGACGGATTTGCCGACTTCATAGACGCACTTGCATCTAGAAAGAAAAATGAAGAAGCTTTAAAGATAATGAAAGAACCTTGGAGAGGGACGATGGCCATAGCATCAACTACTTTACTAATTCTTGTAACGTACATCTCACTCATTGTTTTAGTAGAAAATAAATGGTATACTATAATATTAGCACAAGTACTTGCTTTCGAATCGATGTTCATACTAGCTATTTTATCTAATCCCCCAACATATCAAGGTTTAGGTAAATTATTCATAACTAAGGCAAAAAGACCTAGAAAAATAATGGCTAACATAATTTTAATGTCAATAATCACATTCTTAATACTACTACTCTATAGCCCGGATCTAGTTAAGATCCTAACCCTAATAATCATGACTATAACTACATTACTAATTATATTATATGCTTATGTTAAATCTCATAGAGTACTAGGCTATAGTACTGGAGACGTTCTAGGATTTTGCTTAGAGCTATCCAGATCTACTAACCTTCTTATAGCGTCTATACTATTATCAGTAGGCTAAGATCATGTTCTTTTACCCGCCAACAATTATGATAGCACTAATCATATTAGCTCTATCATTACTAATGGACTTTATTTACCCATATCATAGTGGAATACTATTACAGATTCATCCTGTCCATACATGTTTTATTATGGCAAAGAAACTTATCAAACCCTATGCAAGCAAACTTTATGGAGTCTTCCTTGGTCTAACATGTATTTTAATACACACGGCTCCATTGATCCTTGTATTGTATCTAATAAGTTTAATTAATTACCCTTGGAACACTATCTTATGGATAATAGTTGGGACATGGGTTTTAAAGACTAGTTATTCAATAAGATTACTAATAGAAGTAGGATTAAAAATCTATAATTGTTCTAAGAGGAATGAATGGTCTAGTACAAGATATTGGGTTCAACAAATAGTTAGACGAAACGTCTATGAATTAGATGAGGAACATGTATTATCCGCAGCTATAGAGTCACTAGCGGAGAGTTTAGTTGACGGTATAGTCTCGCCTCTATTCTATTACCCATTTCTAGGTGTAGTCGGCCCATTTCTTCAAAGGATAGTGAATACTCTAGACGGGGCAGTTGGATTCAAGACTCCTGAACTTCTTGAGCAGGGATGGTTTTCAGCAAAACTTGATACGGTGTTAAATTACATACCAGCTAGGTTATCTGCACTATATGTAATATTGTCATCAATAATTCTAGGTTATGATTGGAAGAATGCTTGGAGGATATACTTGAGGGATCGTAAGAAAACTACAAGCTTAAATGCAGGTCACCCCATGTCAGCTATGGCTGGAGCACTAAGAATTAGATTAGAGAAGATAGGTCATTATGCATTGGGTGATAAGATGAAACCTATAGAGCCTAAAGACGTATTGAAAGCTGTGAGAATAGTTATCGTATCAACCGTTTTTCATTTAATCTTAATAACGACGTTAATAATGTTAGTGTATAGCTAAATATACGATACGCTAATCTCCCAATATCTTTAGATTGACCCTAATTCCAGTATTATATTCTTACTAATAGACTTCTTTCCTATTATGCGGTATCTTAATCTATCACAGTGAACAGGTGAATACTCCACTAAGGTATGGTACTCACCTTTTTCGCCTAGTACAACAGCTTTCTTCTCAATTATGTATCTAGCTATTTCCTCGTAATTATCTTGATTGATAACTTTTCCCAATATGTCTTTCAAACTATGTATTACCCCTATTATCCTTGATTCTATACCATATTCAACCTCTCTATAGAATACTTCAAGTGGGTCCATACCCCATAGCGGTTCCTTGAGAGATGCTCCAACCTCATTGGCTAATTTCTCCATATATTTTAAGTGTTCTTCTATGTAAACATCTCCTGCAACTATAGTATTTACGCCAAGGAATCTTAAGAACTCTACCGTTTCAGAAAATTCCTTACCTTTCGTAAGCCTTTTAATAAATACAGGTTTTCTTGTAAGTAAACCAGTTTGAACACTTAGGCCAAGATTAACTAGATGAGGTGATGGTATAGGAAAACTATATACAAGTACAACATATGCATCAATTGGCCCGGCCCTAATTGATGCATATAATGAATCTTTTCCACCAGAGAACATTGCTATTTTCATTTTATATACCCAAACAATTCTTCTAATACTTCATCAGAATACACGTCAACTTGGAATTTATCTCTTAAGCTAGCTCCACAGAAACTACAATGACCTTTACTCATACATCTACCACAAATAGGACAAAGACTATTAGGATCCTCACATGTATCCGGAGGCTCTACATTGTATTCTAATAGTTTTCTGTATAGATAGGCGTGAGCACGTGAGGGAAAGTATACACCAGAGCTACGAGATAATTCAATTATTTCTTCTACTTTCATTTCTTTGCTCCATTCATAAAGTAAAGAGTTGCTCCCCGAGCCTATATTAATGGGTGTCTTTTTACGCCAAGCTATTTCCTCAAACCCGTGTTTAGCTAAGAATGTTCTTAAGAGAAACTTCCCCCATGTAACGTTATTATAGTTATTTATACGACACTCCAAGGGTATTTTCTGCGAAAAAATCCGTACCTCTTCTGTAAAAAGCCCTGGGATAACCCTTAACCCCATGTATTCGCCTATTTTTTCAGCAGAGAAGCATTGTTTATGCATTACGTTGTCAAGCCATGCTTCTAAGTCTTTTACTGATAGGCCGAGTAGAAAATCATAGCCTAAGAATAATTCATCACCACCATCTCCTGTCAAGACACATGTACATCCATGTCTTAGTGCGTGTTTTAACCCTATACATATAGGTAGGTCACATACAACCTCTATTGGATCTATAGTTCTAAAAACGTTTACAGTTATTTTAAGACACTCCTCTACGTCATCAACTGAACCATATACTATTTCGTGGTTGAACTTTAGCTTCTTTGACAAGATCTTAGAATACTTCTCATCAATATTATTCTCGGGGAACACAACTGTTATAGCATAAAACTTGATGTTATTGAGATTTAAAGAAAGCGCAACAAAGGATGTATCAATTCCTCCTGAAAACAATACGCAGTTACAGTTGTACCTACGCGCTGTATTAGCAACTATAGCTGAGAGTTCTTCTGCATATCTAAAACAACTATGTATGGTCATATGCTTCTGCCCATATGGATACCATATCCAAATATAAAATAAGTATTCCGCAAATAGATTATTAAGACGTAAACAAAGATTATGGTATGGTATATGCCTCCTCTATAGGTTCTTCCTCTTTCCCTGTCAATAATTTTAAATATACATTAAGATGTCTACGTGCCATTCGAAGCCATTGTGTTCTCGCTGCATAACTGTATAATGTCGCCATATATGCCACTGCATAGTCATAGTTTTCTACTGCCCATTGTATTTTCTTTGCTAGTTCCCGTGGAGAACCCGCAGGAACCGTTAAGCAAGGAGCATACTGATATAATTCTACTAGCCTTGGCGTACGTGAACCTATAATTGGTTTTAATCCACCCATTGATAGATGAAGAATACCACTAACAGAATATGTTCCTGGCTTGTCCCTATATGGTAGAACAAGTATATCAGCTAAACCTATTACTCTTAGTATTTCGTCGTTTGATAGGTAGCGTTCAACCAAGATAGTGTTTAACTTGTTGCCGGTCTCCTCTATTAATTTTATTATAGCCTTATCTTTTGGTTCACCTGCCACAATTATTGTAGAGTCAAGGTCTCGAACATAACTTAGTGCTTCGAGCAGTATATCTAATCCCTTGTCAGGTCTAAGGAAGCCTGGGATTACTAACGTAAGTCCTCGTAGTCTATCCTCGTTCAGACCCAAGGATTTTACTAAAATGTTCTTGGGATAACCTAGATAAGGGTTTATTAATGTTCCATGAGGGATCCTATGTATTCTTCCAGATTCTATTCCTTGCGACTGTAATTCAAATTCTTGTGGAACACTATGTACTATAACTGCATCAACGGCATTCAATTCTTTTTGGAATCTTATTTCTTCCTCTCTGTTAGAGTAAGGATGCAATACTGTATGCATCGTGATTATAGTTTTCCTAGTCAAGCCCTCCTCTTGTATCTTCTCTAATATCTGTATAAGCTTGTTATTAGAGCCAAAAATTCCATATTCGTGCTGTACGTGAAGTATATCTATGCCACCGATTTTGCTTAATATGTCTTGTAATTTGGAATAGCTTTTACCTTTCTCAATAAAGGATGGGATTACGTTTACACCTAACTCCTCATCAATCCAAGGCTCTTCTCCAATAAGAGTTGGGGTGAACACATGTACTCTAATCCAAGGCGCAATAGACTTTAACGCCGATACAAGCATTTTTGTGTATTCTCCGACACCACAATGCATTGGAGGATAACGTGAGAGGAATCCTACACTAATACCTGATCTATTTGCCCACTTCAAAACTATGTCAATCCCCAAGTACTTGTTCTATAGTGCTTTACTATGCTTTCACTAAAATATTTTCTACAACATAAGATAGAATGAAGTGTCTTATAGTAGATGTTGTCTATAGTTTTATCTAACCTTAGAAGCAATAATATATTACTCCTTTAAATCAAAGTGTAGCATTGTACTTAACTACCAATAATGCTTGTATTGATACGTCAATAAATAAAGGTACATCATAACGTATAGTAAAAAACGAATTCTTCTCCTCCAAATATACCATCAATCAAGAACTATCATCTGTGTAAAAACCATTAATCTTAAAGGTGCACTTGGTCTGGAAACTACAAATAGGTTCTGGAACCAGGGTCTTATTTATCTAACCTCCTAAAGAAATATTACTTTATTAAAGAGCTATAACTATACTTCCTACTATGAAGTTTCTTCTCGGAATTTTAGGATTAATTGAATTGGCAATCTTCCAACTACATAGAAGCGGTTAATATCCTCTGGACAAAGAGGTGTAGGATATGTTCCATAAGACTATGTACTTTTCTCGCATCTAACAGTGTATGAGAACATAGCACTTGGTTTAAGACATAAAGGTCTAAGTAAACAAGACATCAAGGCTAGAGTCAATGAACTTTTAGACTTATTTGGACTTAAAGGAAAAGAACAATTGTATCCTAATCAATCAAGTGGTGAACAAAAACAGAAGGTAGTGTTAGCTAGAGCATTAGCGCCATGGCCTGAGGTTGTATTACTTGATGAGTCATTAAGTTCTATAGATCCTGGTGTCAAAGGCCAATTAAGAATAGAGTTAAGGGACACGCTCAAAAGCTGGGAACTACTGCTTTAATTGTTACACATGATCTAAATGATGCATGGTCTCTTTCAGAAAAATACTTGTATTAATGAATAAAAGAATTGTATGCCAAGGAACTCCCGACAACATGCTAAGCAATACAAGGACAGAAGACGTAGCTAGATTCTTTGGATTTAACATGTTAAGAGGAAGGATAGTAAGTATAAAGATAGAATCATCATTAATATCGATGGTCAATATTTTACATTAGAGAATCACTATTGTACTAAGAAATTTAGGGAAGGCAAAATATCAACTTGTTATTTATACCTGACGATATAATAATAACTTCTTGCAATAACGAATTAAATGTACTTGAATGTACAGTAATAAACTATAAAACCGCGAAATGTAATGTAAAACTGTTTACTGTTTCTAGAAAACAAACAATGAAGCCATTATATTGGTTGAGATAGGTAGAGGATACATATATGATAAACTTAGGGAAATACAAAGAGGTAAGAAGATCTGTATAAAGATGCCATACGTCTACATAACTTCTGTTATGTAGGATCCTAACACTAGGATGACATAGATTCCTAA
>CAYUVB010000034.1:10969-16735 GCA_964448055.1 uncultured Desulfurococcales archaeon
TATTATTGATATAGCGAAAGCAGCCATAAGAAGCATCATTATCTTGTCTAGTATCAACGTGCCATTTTTGCCGAGAACACGGTCTAGGAATTGACCCATATGAAGTATTGGTAATGATATAGCAGATGCAACTATAGTAGATAGTATAGCCACATATAAACCCCAAGTATACTTTATGTATATCCTGATGCTATAGCACCAGGTCCTGCCAACAAGGGTGTAGCTAAAGGTACTATGGCTAAACTCGTTCTATCGTACCTAGGAGCAGGTCTTGCTTCAAGAAAACCAAGGATAGAATATGTTAATAGTACTAGTCCTGCAGCTATCTTGAAATCACTTGTAGTTACACCTAAGTAATTCATTACTATATCGCCTACTAGCGCAAATACTAATAATATTATTGTTGCAACAAATACGCTGTAATTGACGATATTCCTACGCTCTTTCCTGTCTAAATCCTTAGTAAGAACATAGAATAACGGAGAATTACCTAATGGATCCATTACTATGAACAATAGTATTATGGGTTGAAGTATATAGTGTAACAACAGCATCCTTGTAGATCACCCATCAAGCTATTAGGCAATTAGCATGTACTTGGTTATCCCCTAGATAACTACTTGATTTAGTATTATCTAAATTAGGTTATACTTATATTTACCTAGCAATATACAAGGTTTTACATGATCATTAAATAATTAGTATGAGATGAGTCTAGTTATAATGATGTTCGCTTACTATTAGCTAAAGTATATTTAATTATGATTGGAGTATAGCGTAAGCTATACAGTTTAAAGCTTATAGTAGCGATAGATTACATCATCGACTTCAATAGCTATAGCTAATACCATAACTATAAGTATAGTAGAAATGAGGTAATTCATAGGAAGACTAGATCATGAACTACTATATTGCATTAACAATTCAAGGTTTTGAGGAATGTGTTTGTAAGGAGTTATCCCTATTAGATCCTAACTCTTCTTGTAGTATTCTTACTCATAGTACGCTATTATTGAAGACTACAATAGCAATAGATCAATTACATAGTATATCAAGCTTATCGGAGCTAATAACTTAAATTAGACTAAGAAACTCGAGTAAGCGTTCAATTAGGTTATGTATACGTGATATGTTGTATATGCTTAGAGATAAAGGCATAGGTATCGGTGACATAATTGTAAAGACTAACAATAGAAAGATTCAAAGGCTCTTAGAAACAATAGCTTTTAGGAAGTTTAAAAGAGTCTATAAAGATGGTCATGGAGGCAAACGTTTATGGATTATAAAAATCAATGACTTAATGATATTTTCACTAGAGATAGCTAGGCGTGTTTACGGTAAGATATGGGTATCGCCTACAGGATTGAATCCCATAGTATCGTTTTGCATCGCTAGTACTACTACTTTAGAAGCCAGTGCTAAGAGAGTCTTAGAGATTTTCGCAGGTACTGCAACGATGGCATTAGAGTCTTGCAGAACAAGCGCAATACATTGTATAGGCTTAGATTAACCATAATTAAGTTAGCATAATAGTTGCTAATACCAATAATGCTAACGTTAATCCATTTTCCATAGAAACCTTGTTGCTTGATACAACTTTTATCCAAGTAATCATTAATTCATTAGATGTTGTTTCAGCTTAACATCTTGTTTACTTATGGTTACTTTCTAACAATATCTTTCAATATTTTGCATAGACGCTTATCATTGAAACCTATGAATAGTCCTTTCTTTTTACCTCTAACATAGCACGTAGTAACAAAGTTCCTGTCCGCCTTCTCCATATCTGGTATTTTAAGTATTATTTGTAAACCCTTTAGTAACTTTGATAAGTCTACTATTAGTGTATCCGTTTCTAGTAATATTTTATAATAACCACCACCTTTGCGCCCTAGGAATTGTTCCAGCTCTATATGTTCCACATCTATATGTCTAAGTTTATTATCTTTGAAGTGTAGGTATACTTTCGCTTCCTTTAATTCTCTACAATAGGTTGAGCTACATAGAATTACATTTGCTTTTATTTGCTTCTTGATAATTTTAAAGGGTTTCACCTTAACCTATCAATCTTATTGAATTATACTTCTAAGATATTCTCTTGCCAAGTTTGCATATATAGGGTCTACGTAAACTCTCATTACTATGTAGTATTTATACAACTTGTTAACTATTGTATCTATGCTTGGACTTGTTATCCATTCCATAGAGCCTTTAGGAGTTACTACCCTTACTGCCTCGTCTTCTTTAACTATTGGTATAGAGTCTGCGAATATTATTATTGCTTTACTTGGTAAGCGTTTGGATAGTTCCTCATGGATTCTTGTTAATTTTTCTCGATCTTCTTCGTTCATCGGACTATTTGACATGTATGATAGGTCTAAGATATTCTTAAAACCACGGCGGTCTAAGAATAATCTTATAAGTCTTTTAGTATCTTCACTTACTGTCCTAGACTTAAGAGCCTTATATAGTATGTGATGAACCCAGTAATCCTCCCAGTAAGGGTATTCGCCTTTTTCTATTGCCTTGTAGATCCATTGTGGTTTCAATTTCGCTACTTCGTCATCGTCTTCTAACTCCTCTACTAGGTTTTCTATTATTAGGCGTAGTAATGCTTCATATCCTATTATGGTTTTATGGTAGTAAACTGATTTATACATATGTAGTCTTGCTATGTAGAAGTTTTCTACTGCGTGTAACCCTTTATACGATATTGCTAATGATCCGTCTTCACTAACTGTTAAAGTATCTATTATTCTATGTAGGTCTATTACACCATATGTTACTCCTGTGTGTAAGGCATCTCTTGGCAGATAGTCAGCTCTATCTGCGTCTAGATCGCTTCCTAATAACATATTATAGACTGGTTCCTTATGTCTACCTTCTATTATTGATATTATCTCCCACGAATCAATACTTGAACTTGATATTATATCTGATAGATCTGGATCACGTAATATTATATGTCTTGCTAATTGTTCATGACTTGGTCCATCAATTCTTAGATAGTATGCCTCTAGTGTATGACTGTATGGATAATGGCCTATGTCATGTAGCAATGCTGCTATACGTAGAAGTTGTATATCATCTCCTGGAATATAGCCTTCCCTAGCGAGTTTTTCAGCTATAATACCCATGACATGCATTACTCCTATACTATGACTAAACCTTGTATGAAGTGCTCCTGGATATACCAGCCATGCTGCTGATAACTGTTTAATACGTCTTAGTCTTTGAAAAACAGGTGTATCTATTATGTGTGATTCTAGCTCTGTTAACCCTATATAACCGTGAAGCTCATCATAGATCCTTGTAGTGTATCTTAGGCCTGTATGCTTTGATATACTAGGCTTCAAGGTATTGTTTTTCCTCTATATAAGCTAGTATTTCTTCTAAGGACATATTGGTATTACCGCTATAAGAGTCCTTCTTCTTTAAGAAGTCTTAATGCTCGTATAACATCGTGTCTAGACACGTAAGGCTTTCTTTCAAGTAATTCGTCTACAAGATCCTCTGGTGGCGGGTATATCTTCTTAGATAACATGTATAAACTTGCTATTATTTCAAGCCAGTAACCTATTTCTTCCTCATTCAACACAAGTCTTTGCTTAACCTTATCTAAGAATTCTTTGAAATTAGATAGTAAATCAGTATACTGCTCTACCAAATGATCTTCCTTGGCCTTGGCTAGGTATATATTGTATATGAGCTTATAGTCTTTTGCTATTTCGAAGCTATAAGGCCCGTAGGAATGCCATACAAATTTTACACCTAGATTAACGCCAAAAGCTTCTTGAAGCAAGTATGCTATCTTCTGCACAATAAGCTTACCACTAAAACCCTTCAGTAATTTAGGGTCAACCGTATCACTTAAAGCTGCAATAATTAATTCTATTCTGCGTTTACGGGATCTACTTATAACCACTACCCCAGCCCTGGAGTAGAATGTAGAGCTAAAATCACCTAATAAAAAAGTCTCATAGGTAATATCCTGGTAATACCATTTTCAACTAATACGCTAACATAAGACGAGGATAGTCTATAAAAGCACCCCAAACATAAAAATAACACCCTGGACACAAACTACCTATCGAAGCCGGGTCGTCTAGCGGTCAAGGATGCGGGGCTTTGGCCCCCGTGACCGGGGTTCGAATCCCCGCCCGGCTACCATTTCATCAATCCTATCCATATTCTATCATGTAGTGAAATAACACTTATAAATCCCCTAGTAATAGGTTGATGAACGGCGGCCCGACCCGGCCATAGCGGCCGGGCAACACCCGGACTCATATCGAACCCGGAAGTTAAGCCGGCCGCGTTGGGGGTAGCTGTGGAGTCCGAGAGGCTCCGCAGCTCCCCCAAGCTGGGATCGGGCCGCCACCCAACCTTCCCGATTCTCTATGCCTATTAATTCCAGAAGTCTTCTGCATAAGTCGAGGCTAGGTTTCTTTAAACCAGATTTTATCTTCGCCTTATAGTTAGGCGATATACCCAGCTGTCTAAGAGTGATTTTATATTTTTCCATTAGTTCTATGAATAGCTTTGGATCCCTGCGGAGTTCTTCAGGTGTAAGACCTTCACGCATATTCTTTGGCTCTTATCTTATTTACTATATAAGTACCTACGTAAATAATCGGGATGATATGAAATCACTCCTTTTTGACATATGCATATATGGAAAGCATTGAGACGATAAATATCAGTACTGTTAATGTTATTGTGTTTAAGTTGAGATTAGTTAAACCGCTATGTACGTTCCTGAGTAGGGATGTGTAGCTCTTGGTTAGGAAATAGGGATCGTATACTAGTTCTTTAGGTTTCGTAGAGTCATAGTGAGGTTCTATCATGCTGCGCTCATGGTACTCGTTCCAGCTATAGATGGCTATGAGCCTTATTCTATCCTTGTTTCTTAGTATCCATTCCCATTGTTTAACGTAGGCTTGTATTGTATAGTCTGGGTCTATTAGTCTTTGATCACAGCTTGTTCTTACGCCTAGTTCACAGAATATTGTGTCATCGAATCTTGGCGTTATTGCTACATATCCATCATATCTTACTCTAAGTACAATGTCCTTAAATGTGGTCCAAGGAGCTAAGTAGTCTGGCCATAGATCCCAGTCTTGGTAATGAGCGTTATCGATATCATTTCCTACTATGCGTATTGTGAAGATTGTTGACATGGGTCTATAGTTCATTCCTATAGGGTTAAATGCTAATACTAATGGCTTGCCTTCCCAATAAAAGTAAACTTCTGGATACTTCTCCACATAATTTCTCCAGATATAGTCTAGTACTTGACTCCACCATTTACTATCATATAGGTTAGGATCATTACCTAGCCAAGGCTCTACGAGAATAGCAGCCTTGAGACCATAACGTTTAAGATTTTCAAATACTAGCCTAGTTGCTTTATCTTCATAGCTACCTGGTCCCCACCAGCTAATGAACAACACATCTATGTCAGCGTCGTTGAGTAAGCGCAATTGCCACTCTATGGTGTCTGGATCAAGGCTACTATAGTATCCTATTAATGGTTCATCAATGACTGGAGTATAGGGGCTATCATTCCAATGCCTAGAACCTAGACCATTACCATACCAAACATAGAAGTAGACCGCAACTATAGGTGTGGTATCAGCTAGTGATACAATGGGTAAGATAAGAGATAAGACTACAAGAAATAGGCAAGAAATGTATTTATTTAAATACAAGATCCTTAACCTATCTTACGCATCACTTTTCAAAGATTTTAAACATTATTTCTTA
>CAYUVB010000035.1:0-16617 GCA_964448055.1 uncultured Desulfurococcales archaeon
TGTACTGAGTGTTCTTGGATATATGGGGTTGAAAGTCCTCGCATAGCTGAAGCTGGTAAACCCGTTTATGGCGGATTCATACGAGTAAAAACTCCTCCTAAGCTACCTGAAGACTTAGAATGCTTAATAGCCTTATGGGTTTCATTATCTACAGAGAAGTACTTCTATCAAACGACCCTAGCTTATACGAAAGAGAACAAGTGGCATTTTTCTGCTGGTTCAACAAATCCTAATTTACCGTGTGGAGTGTCATGTCCTCCATTTGAAGCAATTAAACCTAAACCTAACTCTATCTATGAACTAGGAATAAAAGTAGTACTTCAGTATTCCACATACAAAGTACGTATGTATATAGTAGATCTTAACACAAACATCATCTATACTATTTACGAAGTAGAGGATCCAAACTTCATAAATCCCAATGACAGAATAGGTTGCCTAATGGAAGCACGTACCATAGAGGAGAGCGAATTAAGCAAAATAGGTAATAATAACGCATTCAGAATCATTAATACTAATTGGTTTATTGCAAATCTGAACACCTCTACGCAATGGCCACATGCTTATGTACGCGATGAGTACGCTAGATGTATAAAATTGTATAGTACAAGTAGGTGTATATGTCATTTAGAAGAAGGCGGCAAATATAAAGGTTATGTAATAACACCTCGAGGCATAGAGATTAGGGTAATTAGCCCTGGTGACCTATACATAGGGTGTAAGGTAGGAGGGTCGCATTATATTGATGAGGCTCAACTATGGTAATAAAGCTCTCTCTGCACGGTATTTACTCCCTCTTCCAGCTCTATTGATTATTGCATTAATAGTCTTGTTAGTATACTCTGAGTATGGTAGAAGTAACATAATGCAATATCATTCAAATATTACACAGCCAAATACTACAGAGGACTACGTGTACGCACCAAGATTCTTAAAAGTTCTTGTAGATTATTTAAGGACTATAGCTCGTAAGTGTGAGGTATTAACCCCACAAAACCCTAACCCATTACTTCCCACAAATGATTCTCATAGACAGATAGTGACAGGGCTACTAGAGCATAGGATAGTGACTATAGGTAATGTTGTTGAGATAAATGGATATCTTTACTGGTACGCACCGTTTCCAAGCAATATAGTGTTAGGCCCATATAGGGTAGAGTCTAAATATTTAACTAATGTGACTACTACTGGCGCTGGAATACTAGTACATGTAAAAGTTTACAAGAATAAAACCCTGGTTGGCGAGTTTAATTATAGTTCTTCATTGTCCCACTATATGTCCTCACCATGCTGTCTATCGTTAAGAGTTGACGAATTCTATTTAAGTGATGGGAACAAGTTGATAATAATTGAGATGTCTATCTATGGCCATGGAATCGACTGGCTCCTCCTTATACCACGTGATTAAATCTAGATATCTATTTACTATGAGTTAGAAGATTACCTAGACATCCATTTTTTACGATGTTCCCATAGTGTTGGTGGTGTCCACATTATCCATGCTGGTACTTTCTTTATGAACTCGTAGGCTTCTTCCCATGATTCTAGTCCTAGTTTTTCTGCTAATTTTTCTAAGGGCATTGCGGTATGTATGTATTCGTTTAATATTTCAAGTACTTCTGTTGTTATTTCTATTTCTTTGTCTCCTACCTTTATAACGTACTTCTTTTCTTCAGAGCTCATTACTTCTAACACCTTGTGGCTAGAGTACAGTCTCTGGTTTAAAAGTATTAAGAGTGGAGTGAATTTTATACTCTACTTTACTGTAGCATAGCATGCAGGTTTAGGCTCGTATATTGTTCCTTCCTTACGTAATAGCTTCAACGCCTTTTCGACAAAGTTTTTGTCTATGTTATATTCCTTTGCTTGTTCTATTATTGCTTTTACTGTAGCACATCCCTCTTCTTCTTCAATTCTCTCTATTATATCAACTATAAGTGATAGTTTTTCTTGCTGACTCCTAGGTTTGCCTGTCATTATTACGTCTATATCTATTCTACCACTTTCAACATCTATTCCAACACTCTCAAGGAATGCTTTCATAAGCCTTATAGCCTCTTCGGCATCTTCTACAGTTACGTACTCTCTTAACGCCATCTTAGCATGGGCTTCAGCTAAGCGTATTAGTGCTTCCAGCTGTCTAGGCGTTATAGCTACAGGTGATTTAGCTGAGTCGACTTTCCTCATTTCTACGAAGAACTCTCTAAGTAGTTTAATTGCCTCATCCGTTAGCTTTGGTCTAATATACCTTCGTGCGTAGCTGATGTACTTTCTTAAGAGTGGTGCTGGGATTTCAGGTTTTATCATTTCTATTTCTTTATGAGCTTTTAATATGTGTTCAGCCATTTGTTTATCTCTTTCAGTGCTAGGTACATCCCTTAACACGAATATTAAGTCAAATCTCGACAGTATTGTTGCTGGTAGGTTTATGTTTTCCGAAATAGTTCTATTATCCATGTATCTACCAAATCTCGGGTTACCTGCTGCTAGTACAGCTGTTCTGGCATTCAATCTTGCCACTATGCCTGCCTTAGCTATACTTACCGTTTGTTGCTCCATCGCTTCATGAATAGCCGATCTGTCTTCTTCTCTCATCTTGTCTATTTCGTCTATTGCTGCCATACCTCCATCAGCTAAGACCAATGCGCCTGCTTCAAGATACCATTCTCCTGTTGATTTATCCCTAACAACTGCCGCAGTAAGACCTGCTGCTGTTGCACCCTTACCACTTGTGTATATTCCTCTAGGCGCTATTCTTGCAGCATATTGCAGTAATTGGCTTTTAGCCGTACCTGGATCTCCTATTAACAGTACGTGTATGTCTCCACGTATTCTTGTACCATCCTCTGCTTGCTTTGGTACTCCTCCAAAGAGAAGAAGCGCTATTGCTTCTTTTATATCCCAATGCCCATAAATTGTAGGTGCTATACTTGCAATTATTCTCTTATGTATCCATGGATCTTTTGCTAACTCCTTTATTTTTTCTTCATCTTCTTTTGTTATCTCTACTTCTTCTAAGATTCTTTGAGAAGCCTCAACATAATTTACATCTAGATAAGTATCGAAAACTGCTGTAGAGGATTTACGTTTACCGCTGGTAGGTCTTATTCGTAGTATACCAGTAATGCTTACACGGTCACCAGGTCTAGCTTTATCTACTAGATCTGCTGTTACTACTGCTTCAATACTACGTGGTATTTGTCCTGAAGGTATTTCTTCTGGTCTTTCTTGTATTACTATTTTTTGCCAATCAATGTACTTGGACTTCTCTGGTACCAACTTAAATGATCCTGCTGATTTACCGCAGAGAGGGCATACAGGTGGTGTTTCTAGGTACTCGCCCATCTCACCTTTAGGAGGCCAAATGAATTCTTGACCACATTCTGGATGTACATGTCTAAATACAGCCTTTACTATTTTCTCTTTTATTGGCGTTGCTCTAACCAGGATTCCTTCAACCATTATTAGCTTTCCTATATGATCACTTCTTAAGTCTCGTATTCTAACTACATTTGAAAGACCCCTTATTCTTGGGTAGAACTTGTCTACCTGCTTAGCGTATTCTAAATTCTCTATTGCTACAAGCGACCTAATGGCTTCTGAAAAAGCTTCTAACATAGTATCTGGCTGATTTATTAAATTACGAGCAAGGTCCGAATCATACATATACAAGTCTTCAAAGTCTATTATCAGGCTTTTCATACCTGTTATAACCATTCTTCGTATTCTTTCACGATACTTGAATTTACCAGTGACTTTATCTTGAAATGTTTTAAGGAATTCTTCGAATCTGAGTTTAGGATCTACTAATTCTTCTTGTTCTAATGGTTCAGTTTCACCTAAGCTCATATTAATGGCTCCTCTAATCCTATTACCTCTTTCTGCCAGTCCTCGAGGAGTTTTCTTATTGTTTTGTAGAGTATTAACTCTTCGGGCGTAAGTTTGTTTATTTCGTCTCTTATTTCACCACTTTCAGCTCCTGCTTGTACGAGTGCTAATATACGGTTAAGCCTTATTCTCAATATATCGTATACGTAGCTACGAGCCTTACGGTATTCATCTACTAATTCAGGTGAAGGTTTACGCGCTATGTTTTCTTTTAGTTTCTCTAAGTAATCTCTTAATTTTTGGTAAAAATCTATTGGCAGTTTCTGAAGTGTTGCTGAGGTTGTACGTGCATGTATCTCTAAGAACGAGTATCTACCTAGCTCGTTGATGTTCATAGGTGTATCTTTGACTTCTACAACACCTTTTTCTTCAAGTATTTTAGAGATCCAACGTGGTACGGTAATTTCAGTACCTCTTTTCAACTGTATAGTTGTTCCAGGCAACATTATGTCTTCGTGATCCTTAAGTACTATTACCCTAACATTACTCCACAAGTATTCTCTACGTAGATTCCTTAAGCCTAAACTTAAGTCCAACAACTACACCTAATTGACGAGTGTTTCTAGCACCCCTACACCTTATATAACTTTGACATAGGAGAATTATAGTGGTTAGGGGACATAGATTTGAGTAGTATGGCTGAACTCCTATGGGCTGAGAAATACAGACCTAGAAGCTTAGATGAAATCGTTAACCAAGAGGAGATTGTATCTAGACTTAAAAAATTCGTTAGAGAAAAGAATATGCCTCATTTATTGTTTGCAGGTCCACCAGGCACAGGTAAAACTACAGCTGCTCATGCATTAGCCCATGACTTGTACGGCGAGATCTATCAGCAATATTTACTAGAATTAAACGCTAGTGACGAGAGAGGTATTGACGTAATACGAACTAAGGTTAAGGAGTTTGCTAGAAGCAGAGTTCCAGGCGAGATACCATTTAAGATAATAATTCTTGATGAAGCAGATAATATGACAGCTGACGCCCAACAAGCACTACGTAGATTAATGGAAATGTATACTGCTACCACGAGATTTATACTAATAGCTAATTATCCCAGCAAGATTATAGAACCTATTCAGTCTAGATGTGCATTCTTCCGGTTTACACCATTAAAGAAAGAGGATGTCGTTGCAAGACTTAGATGGATAGCTGAACAAGAAAATGTCATGTATGATCCCGAGGCTCTGGAAGTAATTTATGAGGTTTCCGAAGGTGATATGAGGAGGGCAATAAACATTCTCCAAGCAGCGTCAGCTTTAGGAAAGGTAACCGTTGACGCTGTTTACAAAGTTATAGGACTTGCCCATCCAAGGGAAGTTAGGGAGATGATAAACCTAGCACTTGATGGTAGATTTACTGAAGCTAGAGACAAACTTAGACAACTAATGGTAGAATACGGGTTGTCAGGAATAGACATAATAAAACAAATCCATAGGGAAATATTCAGTACTGAGATAAAGCTTCCCGAGCAGTTAAGAGTACTTATAGCTGATTATGCAGGCGAGATACAGTTCAGGCTTGTAGAAGGGGCAGACGATGAAATACAGTTGAATGCATTCCTAGCACGATTAGCCTTAATCGGCAAGAAACTTAAGGGTTAACAGCTTTGTCCCATAGAGAGCTACCATGGGTCATGAAGTATAGGCCGAAAAGAATTAGTGACGTAGCAAATCAAGATAACGCTAAAAGAGAATTCATTGCATGGCTAAATCAATGGCTTAAGGGGAGACCAGAGAAGAAGGCTGCCCTATTATATGGTCCCCCGGGCTGCGGTAAGACTAGCCTAGTCGAGGCAGCTGCTAATGAATATAATCTTGAATTAATAGAAATGAATGCAAGTGACTTCAGACGCAGAGAGGACATTGAAAGAATAGTTAAGATAGCTGCAACACAAATGAGCTTGTTCGGACGTAAAGGCAAGATAATACTATTAGATGAAGTAGATGGTATATCTGGTACTGCCGATAGAGGAGGGCTTGATGCAATACTAGATCTAATAAATACAACACGACATCCAGTGGTGATGACAGCTAATGATCCTTGGGATCAAAAACTTAGGCCATTAAGAGATGCTTCGAAGCTTATTGCTTTTAATAGATTAACTGAAAGTACTGTTGTACAAGTACTAAAGAACATATGTGTAGCTGAACATATAGAGTGCGAGCTTCAAGCATTAAAGTATATAGCTAAGCTTAGTGAAGGCGATTTACGTTCAGCTATCAACGATTTAGAAGCAATTGCTCGAGGTTATGGTAAGGTTACATTATCTCTCGCACAGATGCTTGTACGTAAGCGTGATAGAGAATATACACCGTTTGAAGCCCTTAGGAATCTATTCATGTCTAAGTACGCATGGCAAGCCAAGCAAGCTGTTACACAGACAAATGTAGATTTCGAGACCATGTTGCAATGGATAAACGAGAATATACCATACCAATACACTGATATTGAAGATATATGGCGCGCCTATGAAGCTCTTAGTAGAGCAGCTGTGTATCTTGGAAGAATAAGGCGAACAGCTAGTTGGGACCTACTTGCATACGTATTCGATGCTATGGGACCAGGTGTAGCATTGGCTAGAGTTAAGTCAAGATACAAATGGACTAAATACAATTTCCCACAACGAATACTAATGTTAGCTAAAACAAAGCAAATAAGAGAAGTAAGGGATAGTTTAGCAAGACATCTTGCTAGTAAGCTTCATGTATCTTCACGAATGGTTAAAGCCGAATTCATACCTATGTTAAGAATAATATTCTTACATAATCCTCGTTATGCAGCACGTATAGCATTAGGGTACAATCTAACTGAGAACATGATTAAATATCTTGCAGGACCTAGAGCCAATGAAGTTCTGAGGTATTTAAGAGAGCTTAAAAGAGGTTCACAAAGCAGTGAAACTGAGACTACTTCACCAGGAACTATAGAGCAAAGTACAGCATTAACCACTGGTACTAAGAGAACTCGTAGATCCACGAGGACGAAGAAAAGTAGAGGCGGTAAAGGAGGTCAAACACAACTGCCCTTCTAGCATTCTCTCTAATAATGTTTACGAGCTCGTTACGTGCGTTAGGAGTAATATACATAGCATAAGGGTACTTGACTTTTAACAATAAAAGGTTCGAAGCCGGCATAGGTCTAACTTTTCCATCTTTATTCTCTGCTGTATTCTTGAGTAGCGATATTATTCTTCTAACCATCTGTCTGGCAAAGCTTTCCGCTATTATATTGTATACTACATAATTTCCTACTATTCTTATTTTAATATCAAAAATACATCGGTAGGGATTTGTATCTTTAGGTAAATTTAGGAATGAATAATCCTTACATCCTATCAATTCCTTAGATTTAAGTGTTGCTTTATCAATGTCATAATTATGTGTTAGTTTATGAACATACATATATTCTCTAAGAACGGCCCAATAACGTGGATTGAACTCGCCGCTATGATCTACTCTTATAGCCCAAGCATATATTAATGGCTTGTATTTATTTATTGCGCTTAAAACATTAGTAACATCACAGCATGTTTCGAATGCTATCGTCTGAGATAAAGCGCTTACACCTTTATCTGTTCTACCACTTGCTGCATAAAAGGATTCTTTGAAGGATTCTATGCATCCCCTATTTCTGAGCTCTTTCTCAATTACTCCTTCAACCGTCTTCATACCGGGTTGTCTCTGAAAACCATAAAAGAATAAGCCATTGTATAGTAGTCTAACTATTATTCTATTTTTGTCCATATTTCAACTATACCTTGGCAATAGACATTTGATTACCCGCTTTCTTGTGATTCCATTAATTCAAGCAATTCCTTTAATATATATGTTTTAGGGTTAGAGTAATTTACCTTAAATATTCTAAGTCTACCATATTTATGTTCTTCTACTATTTGGAGCTCCTTTAACTGGGTTAAGTATTTATCGACTAATTTGTGATGTAATCCTGTTAGTCTCGACAATTTAGATATGTTTGCCTCTCCTAGTTTAAATAGCACTTGGATTAGCCTCGTCTTACCTCTACTTGAGAATACTTGTTCTATCAACATTATTTTCTCCTTTGACAATTTTCTCACCTAGTTTTCTACCTAGTATATCGATTATCTTTAATTCAAGGAATTCTAGTGGTCCTGCATTTATTCCTATGAGAGTACTTTTACCTCTGTAGCCTTTGCCGGAAGTCTTAGCTTCTATTAAGCCTAACTTCTTTAAATTCATAGCATATTCATAAACTTGTGTATGTCTTCTTGGTTTCTCACCTACTTCTTCGCATATACTACGGTATTCTTCCTCAACTTCTCCAATCCTAACATAGGGTTGTTGTTTTCTTCTAAGAACTCTTACAGCTGCTAATAGGAATAGAATCTCATGTAACTGTAGATATACTAGCGTGTCATACAATATTGCTATCTCGGGATTAACCATTACATGAGCCTTGCGTACATGTTCCAGTGTTACTCTAGGTGCTCCTTCACTATCAGCAGCCTCTCCTGCAAGTAATAATATCTCTATAGCCACACGAGCATTACCCTTACCTCCGGTGTCTCTTCCCTCAATTTCAGCGATATAGTTCAATATCTCATCGGAAACAGTGCCTTCATAAAATGCTAGATTACGTCTGCTATCAAGAATATCATATAATTCCTTAGCGGTATATGGTTCAAATCTTATAATATTCCTTAAAAGGTAGCTTTCCGTAGCCGGGTCAAGCTTTGATAATGAGATAGTATTACGTGCTATAAAGATGAAGTTTAACCTTTTCGTATACTCGGGATACTCGTCATAAGTCCTTACTAAGAAATATACAGCATCACTACCAGCGAAGTCTATAAAATAGTCAAACTCGTCTAGAGCTATTATGACATACTTATTCTCATCTTCTAGATACTCTAGTAGCCCAAGATATATCTCTTGAGCTGATAAACCACGAGTAGGTATAGGCATACCTACTTGTTTTGCAATACTAGATACAACCATGTACAAGGTTCTATCTCTATGACAATTAACATGTATATATTCAAGGTTAATTCCACGACTACGTGCAAGACTACTAAATTCTCTACCAAAAGCTCTTGCAGTAACGGTCTTACCAGTACCAATGCCTCCAACTAGAAGAACTCTTTGGCTAATCTGACCAGGTTCTGTTAATAAAGGTCTAAATAATAAGGCTAATTCTTTTAATTGTCTTTCCCTATGAGGAAGCTCTGGTGGAACATATTCTGGATAGAGTTTCTCCTTACTTTTGAATACAGAAGCTCTATTCAATACGCCCTCAATCAAATCTCTGGTTCGCACAAACTTTCACCCTACCCCTTATCTACAAGGAGAGATCGTAATACTTTATAAAGCTAACATTAAATACAAGACCTAAACTATTCTTATAGGGTAAGAGAATGCTTATAACAGGTAAAAGTACAGATGGACCAGTATCAAAGTATTTGAATAGAAAAATATCGACGAGAATAACTAAGATGATAATAAAATATCACATACCATTAACACCTAATCAAGTTTCATTAATTAGTTTCATGCTTGGAATACTATCAGCACTATCCTATGTATACGTAAATCCGATAGTGGCAGGCATACTTGTACAATTATCCTCTATCATAGATGGTGTGGATGGAGAGCTAGCTAGGGCATTAAACAAAACCAGTAAAAAAGGAGGATTCATAGACGCAATACTTGACCGCATAACAGATATAGCTATAATAACAGGGCTAACAACGTACATAGTATTAAGTGGAGTACTTAACCCTACTCTAATAACGTACATAGCGATAGTAGCAATAACAGGAGACCTCATGGTAAGCTATCTACATGCACGAGGAGAAGCTTCATTAGGTATACACCCACTAAAAATAGGTACGATACCAAGTATAGCATCAAGAGATGTTAGATTATTCATAATATTTGCTGGAAGCATAATAGGAGTAATAGATAAGAACATCTACTGGATTACACTAATAACTATAGCAATAATCAGCTATATATATATTACATTAAAAACAATAGAAATATACATTAAATATCAAGAGGAGAAATAACATGAAACAACAAAATATAATTGAAGGAGTAGTACTAGCAGCTGGATATGGTACTAGACTAAGAGAAGTTACAAAGGGAAAACCAAAACAACTACTCAACATACACGGATTACCTTTAATAATGTACCCTATAATGAATCTAATAAAGATAGGAGCAAGTAAAATATATGTAGTGGTTAACAGAGAAAACAAAGACTACATACATGACATTACAAGAAACGTTAGAAAACTAGTAGATATAGAATTAGTGGAAAACAATCAACCCGAGAGAGAGAATGGATATAGTTTTATAATAGGGATAGAAGCTACTAAAACAAATGATATAATACTCTTAATGTCTGACCATATACATGTGGTGGATATTTTACATAAATTAATAAATCAATATTTAAGTAAAAAACCATACGTAATTGTTGGTGGTGACTCCAAACCAACATACATAGATGTAAATGAAGCAACAAAAGTATATGTAGAGAATGATGTAGTAAAAGATATAGGTAAAAACTTAAAGAAATGGTCTCATATAGATATAGGAATGTTTATAGTAAATAAAGAGAAGGTAATGGAATATTTAAGAAGGCTAGAAAATACAGTTGAGAAAATAACAATAAGCCAGATAATGTTAGAATTAACAAGAACGAATAAGGTAATTGTTGGTGATATCAAAGGTTATCCTTGGACCGAAATTGATACACCTAAGGATTTAGAAGAAGTCTTATATGGCAAACGAAGACAAGTAGTGGAACTAGCATTAAGCAAGCTTATCGAAATCAAAAACATCTTGTATCCAACAACATAGTTATCCTCCCTCATGCATCGTAGGCATAATCCAGATTATATCACCGTCACTGACTTCTTCATTACCTAATACTTGCCTTCCATTCTTAAATACCCATAACAATGGCATTCTATCCTTCAACATCCTTAACTCTGGACGAAGCTTTTCAACCTCTTTTAAGACATCATTTATATTAGCTCTATTACTTCTAATTATTATCAAGTCTTGAAATATCCCCAAATGCTCATATAATGCTCCGAAGTAACGTACTATTACTTTAAGCACCAATATACCATCCTCATAAACCTATATGAATAACGTAACGGTAACCCTAAAGAGACTATTAACGCTTATACTCACGATTATACCTTATAGAATTCCTAACTATTCAACTTAATTAAGCTTGTTATCCATTAGAATATTTAGGAACTTCATCTCAGGTATTATCTAATTAGCAACGATGTTTGATAACTGAACTGACAATTTAAAGAGATACCATTATGAATAATAGAAACATAGTATTGGTAATAGGATGCATGAAGTATTAAACAAGGATATTCTATAAACCATTAAACTTAACGATTACTAAATACATTATCCTTATTAATTTGAGGCTATAAGTACTGCGATATAAAATATTGACATAATTAATGTTTATGTCATTATGGCGGAAATGTTTAATATAAAAGGATAAACTAATGTAAGATTATCGTTCATTTACCCTTCAAGGCTATCACAAGAGCAGAGATCAGTATAAGAAATATTCCTACTAATTGCAATGGCTCATAGTGTTCACCTAAGATTAATGTGGCTAAGAATAATGCTGAAACTGGTTCTAATGTAGCAATTATTGATGCCTCTAACGCCTTCACTAACTTCATACCTTTTACGTATAATATCAACGCTAACCCTATACTAACTATTCCACCCCATAACAGCGCCATTATTGTAATTACGTCAAATATTATCTTAACCTCCGTAGCAATGGATAAAGCTGCTAGAATAGGAATGGCAGCTATTGTTGGTTGCATCACTATCTCTTCCATACTATAGCCTTTACTATAAAAATACTTTATTGCTATTATAGTTATTGCGTAAGTAACTGCTAATGATAAACCGACGAGAAAACCTGTTACCGAAGTAAGCTTTAAACTAGGGTTAGAGGATAGATATGCGCCAATAACAGCCAATATCGCTAGAAACAAGTCCATTAATGCTAATTTCTCACCAATAATTATCGGCGCCAAGATAGCTACTATTAATGGTGCAACATAAAGCAGTGATGCTGTTACACCTGCTCCATTTATTAACACTGATACAGTATAGAGAATCCTAAATACTGGAATAACAAATAAACCATATGCAATCAAATCCAATTTAATTGTACTCAATCCTTTTTTACCAACACATAACAGTAATGTTAGTGCACCTATACTAGTCATAATAAAGGCTACATCTAGTAGACCCATACCCTGGGCTAATACAAAGGAGACAACTACACTAGTTGATCCCCAAAGAAAAGCAACTAAAGCTATCAAAATATATCCTTTAAACTTTAATAAGATGGTCATTATCACCCCTTTTACTATTGACACTTTTAGTATTTAGCAAAAAATGTCTTTCTCCTAAATCTACCTTATGTATTAGAAATACTTAATTCAATCGCTTTTACTACTTAAGATCTATGCCGGCAACCTTAGACACGCCCCTTTGATTTAGCAATAAGCTTTTAAACCGAGTATCTTTAAAGCGTTCTGGGCATTAATGTCTTTAATTGTGGCCCTTGACCCTCCTGAAAATGTAAGTGGAGTGAAGTGGTGCATTAAGCTAGTTGACGAATTAGGATCTTTTCCTCAAGGTTTTAAGATAGGCTTACCACTGATTATCAAAGAAGGTGTCAATGGATTAAAGGAGATAACATCTATCATGGATACTAAATTAATTATCGCTGATTTAAAGCTAGCTGATATAGGGTTCATAATGTCGTTAATAACAAAACTAATTACAAACACTAAAGTTAACACCATAATAGCTCACGCATTTGTCGGTATTGAAGGAGCATTAGATGAACTATCATCTACGTGTAAAGACCTAGGCATAAATCTAGTCCTAGTTGTCTTTATGAGTCATCCAGGAGCTAGAGAAATAATGCAAAGGGTTTTCAACTACTTAATTGATGTAACCAAGAAAGTGAATGCATGGGGAGCTGTGCTACCAGCCACAATGCCTGAGATAATTAAGATAGGTAGAGAGAAATTAGGTAATACAATTAAAATCCTAGCGCCGGGCATTGGAGCTCAAGGAGCTAAACCAGGTGATGCTTTATGCGCAGGAGCTAACTATGAAATAGTAGGCCGACTAATAACCCGTGCCAAAGATCCTCGTTTGAAGATAATTGAGATATTAAAAGAACAAAACGAGAGATTGAGAAGATGTCATGGCTTATAAAAGAACTTTACAAGTTAAACATGGTTAAATTTGGTAGATTCAAGCTTTCGTCAGGTATTGAAAGCCCTTATTATATAGATTTAAGAAAACTCTATAGTTTCCCAGATCTAGCGTATAAAGTTGTTAGAGAATTAATTAACATTATTGATGCACATTATGAATGTGTTGTAGGAATAGCGACGGCTGGCATACCTTTAGCAGCGTATATATCGTGTATTAAAAGAGTGCCAATGGGATACGTAAGAATTGAACATAAGAACCACGGGCTTAAGAACATAGTAGAAGGAGTTTTAGAAGGCAAAAAAGTACTCGTAGTTGACGATGTTGCTACTACTGGTAGAAGTATACTTTCAGCTATCTCAGTACTTAGGACAGTAGGTGCAAAGGTTGAAGCTGCTGCTGTAATAATTGATCGTGAACAAGGTGCCAGAGAGCTATTGATGTCTAACGGAATTAAATTCTACTCATTAATTAGAGCCTCCGAATTTTTCAAAATATTATTAATGGAAGGATTGATAAACGAGAAACTCTATAATAATATAATCAAATACATAGAGGAGTCTAAAGCTAAGGAAAATATTAGTATACTAAGTACATGAGGTGAAAAGAGTATTACGAGCAAACATTCACTTACAAAGTTATCATCATGTAAAACAAGTAAGTTAGCAAAAAGTTATATTTGCGGAGACAATCACTTCAGTAACTTAAGACATGCAAGAGTTAAGGAGATAAGAAGATTATCGAGAAAATACCTAATAGCCAGTTTAGAGCTTATTGAGTCTTTAGAAATACCGCCGGGTTTAACACAGTTTATAATGATATGGTTGCCTGGAATAGATTACTTACCTATGAGTATCGCTGATTACGATAATTCAAAATTGACTATATTCTTTTCAATAAGAGGTGAAGGCACAGCTGCCCTAGCTAGTTTTAAGGATAAAGTTGTAGGCATAGTAGGTCCCTTAGGGAAGCCCTTGAGCATAAATACTAGATCACGTTATCTGCTTGTAGCTGGAGGTACAGGGTTAGCACCAATAATTAGGCTTGCTAAAGAATTGAATAGTTTAGGTATACCCACAACTATAGTATGGGGAACTAGGAAAGGCGAGAATGTAGGCGAAGTACCTACTTTCTTTAAAGAAATCACAGGATTAGACTTACATATATGTACAGAAGACTGTAGTATAGGCTTCTGTGGTAAGGCAATAGATTTAGTTAATGAATTAATTCCTAAGTTAAAGCCAGCAGAAATAGTTGCTGCTGGACCAAATGATATGTTAGCAGAAATAGCTTATTTAAGCTTCAAATCGGGAATTAACCCAGTGTTGATCCTTGAATCAATAATTAAGTGCGGCCTAGGCGTTTGCGGTAGCTGCGTGCTAGGTACAACCGGCTTAAGACTATGTAAAGAAGGACCCGCAATTAAAGCATCTAAAGTAATAGATTATTTAATCAAATACTTACCAGAAAGTAGAAGGAAAGAAGTAATTTCAAAGGGGTTGCCCTATGTCACTTGAAATAACCATAGCTTCTATAAAACTTAAACATCCTATAATGAATGCAAGCGGTATATTGGGAAATACGCCAGGAGGAATTATAAAGCTAGTTAAGCTAGGTTTTTCAGCCATAGTAACTAAGACTATAACTCCTAAACCCAGAGAAGGATATAAACCACCAATAATATTCAGCCTACCTACTGGTGGACTAATTAATGCTATAGGTTTAGCTAACCCGGGTAAGAAGGCTATAAGAGAGCTTGTACGCGTAGCAAAAGAGTTCAACATACCAATATTTGTAAGCATAGCTGGCGAAAATAGTGATGCATTTGTAGACGTAGCCATAGAAGCACAACAAGCTGGTGCAAATGCGTTAGAACTAAACCTTAGTTGTCCTCACGCCAAAGGATATGGTATAGAATTAGGCGCCGATCCTAATAGAGTAAAAGAAGTAGTAGAAGCTGTTACTTCCACTGTCTCCATACCAGTTTTCGCTAAATTAGGGCTAACAGACAAAGTAGTAGAAGCTGCCGGTAAAGCTTTGGAAGCGGGAGCCAAAGGAATAGTATTGATAAACACCATAAAAGCCATGTATATAGACGTATATGCGTTGAAACCTGCATTATATGCAGTATATGGTGGATTATCAGGTCCTCCTATACATCCTATAGCTGTTAGAATAATATATGATGTATATAAAGAATACCAAGCAGAAATCATAGGTGTCGGCGGTGTACATGACTGGAAAACAGCTGCAGAGTTCATAGTAGCTGGCGCTAAAGCTATACAAGTTGGTACAGCACTGGTTTACAACGACAAAGTAGTTAATGAAATACTAGAAGGGTTAAAACAATGGCTCAAGTACCATAATGTAAAAAGTATTCATGAGCTGGTGGGGATAGCACATAGAAGATAACAAATTATCAACTGTAATGATCTCACACTTATCCATAATCGTCGAGAACTATGGAGTTAATGTAATGTTAATAGCCTTGATTCCTCCTCCAATGATGCCTCTAGGCGAACGAATTCCTATAACCAGTGACGACTAGCTCCCCAAAGCTAATCAAGTAAATTCAAGATCTTAAAACTACCTTTGAATTCTAAAATAAAATTTAGCTAAAGTACCACTATAGAGAACCATACTATTACAATCTATAATGCTTAGAGCAAGGTATTGTAGAAGAATAAAGTAAGCATCTATTCCTGGTACAGTTGCCAGGATTTGAACCCGGGACCTCTGGCTTGGGGGACCTAGACTTACCACCACCAAGTTTCATGTAGGCTACTTGGTACATGAAACATGGCTAGATACTTTGATAATACTCGTTGTATAGATTGGTCATAGCTACTTAAACACTATTAGGAGGTCTACCTTCTGATTCTTTCTATGTAGCTTCTCCCATACGTCATTATATTTCTTGGGGAGGTAGAGCTTGTACCTATTGTTCTCCTTAATAACATACCTGTTAAGCGCCAAGATCTTATCTATGTGTTCTATAGGTTCTGGAAGAAACACTATTATGTCTACCTTCCTCCTTCTCTACCTGCCAAGCCGGCATCTCCAGGTATACAAGACGCTATAGCTTATGATTCGTACCCTACACCAACCCCAGGATAACCAGCGTCTAGTCTTTCAACAATTAATATTGATGCGATTACTGTTAATAAAGAAACTATAGAAAAGACGATTGTTCTAATCCTTTTATATGGAACACCAGAATATGTTACTCCACGGAGATCGTCTCCAACAGCCCTTATATAATGTCCATACGAGTATGCTCAAATATAAATGTATTATAATATTACACAGCAACAACCCCGAACCTAGTTGGATAAACGCGTTATATTCAGATGGATTCAAGTATATAGTGAATCCACCCGTCACTATATAGGTTAGCCTTCTAAAGATTATATAGCTTGTCAATGTTACAAGAAATGCTGATACAATTGTTGGA
>CAYUVB010000036.1:0-11850 GCA_964448055.1 uncultured Desulfurococcales archaeon
CCAGCAAAAGCTGTCATAGAGGGAACAGTTGTAGACCCACAAGGCAACCCAGTTGCTGGTGCTTTAGTTAAGTTACTCAAGGATGGTAGTCCAGTAGACTCAGCAGTTACAAGTGATACTGGAGCGTTTACACTTGAAGCAGAGGTGGGAACATATACTCTCTCAGTAGAGAAGGAGGGCTATGTTACATACACAACCACGGTAGAAGTTACAGCACCAGGTGAAACCATATCACTGAACATAAAGCTAGAGCCGGTATCACTTAAGGTTGAGATAGTAGAGGTCAAACATAACGATAAACCATTCCTAGGTGTCGTAAGAGAAGGTGAAACATTAAGCGTAGCTGCAAAGGTAACCTTTGGAGGAGAGGTCAAAGCTGATGCTGATGTAGTAGCATACATAAAGCCACCTGAGGGTGCAACTGGTATAGGAGAAGTTTCATTCACACTATCATATGATACTGAGACAGGATTATATGTTGGTGAGATAACAGTACCATCAGTAGGTGTTGACAGAAAGAGTACTCTAACAGTTAAGGCTTCATGGCAAGGTTACACAGCAGAACAAAGCACTGAAATGTTCATACTAGTAGACTATGAAGCACAGATATCAGAGCTAACATCAACTGTAAACGACTTAAAGGGCAGCTTAGACGAACTTAGATCAACAGTACTAGACCTACAAATGTCTCTAGGCGAGCTAAGCATTAAGCTATCAACACTCGAAAGTACTGTAAGCTCACTAAAAGAAACAGTATCAGTACTAAGAGAATCAATAAGCGAGCTCAAATTCAATGTAGAGAAACTATCAGTAAGCTTCAACATGCTCAATGCCTCAGTAACAGCATTAAGCCAGAAACTATCAGGACTTGAATCAAGAGTTGCAAGCCTAGAAAAGACGTTAGGCGACCTAAGCAGCAAGGTAGCAAGTCTTGAAGGAAGAGTTGCAAGCCTAGAATCAAGAGTAGACAGCCTATCAAAGTCCATGGAGGAAGGACTAAGCAAGCTTGCTAGCAACGTGCAACAAAGCATAAACGCACTAAGCGAACAAGTAACAAGCCTTGGTAAGAGCCTAGACAACATGGCATCAACAATGAACACCAACATAAACAACCTCAAGCAAACAGTAGACGCAGTATCCTCAGCACTCTACGCTACATTAGCTGTAGCAATAATCGCCTTACTACTATCAATAATAGTATTAGTACTTGTATTTAAGAAAATTAAAGGTTAAATCAATAATATTTAAATAACCTTTTTTTAAACTATAACTCCCCTAATTCTCCCAACACATACCCATTTAAACAGAGTCTAACCTAATCATTACTTCAAGGAATATTGTATTCTCTTAGCAACTGTAGTAGACAAAGCATATATGCAAGACTTTTTAATTATCATAAAACGTGTACGGGGTAAATATTGCCTAAACGCAAGGGTGCTACATTAATACCCGTATCAGAGGAAATAATAGATGAAATAGCATCCTTAGCTGAACGTGTAGGTAAGCCTATTAGAAAACTAGTAGAAGAAATACTTAATGAAGGTATTAAATCATATGCATATGGTGTATCCTTATCTCAAGTAGTTAAGGAATACATGTTTCTCCTTGAAGCTAAACGTCTCGGTTTCACGCTTACCCCTATAACTATTCTTAATAAAATAGATGAATTAGATGATATGAAGGATGACTGGGTTAAAGCAGGAAAACTATTAGCATCTATGCTAAGAGCTCAAGGTAATACAGATACTGAAAACATAGTAGATACACTTAAACCTATAATCATGGATGCAAGCGAAATACTGTTAACTGAGAACAGTGATGGGAGCTATAAATTAACCATAGTAGCACTTGGTAGAAATAAGAATGGAATAAGAGCATTAATTTACCTCATACGTGGTTTACTATCAGGTTTAGGCTTTACTATACTAAAGGAAACAATTGATGAAGGTATAGGTATGGTAGAATTTAGGCGATAAATTATGGTTAAAAAGAGGAAGACCATTGCCTTAGACGAAGATATAGTGAACCGTATCGCAGAGGTCGCAAAAAGTAAGGGTATCAGCATATCAAATTATCTAAGAAAACTATTCCTTGCCGCAATAAAAGCTGAAGAACACGGCTTAAACCCTGAACAAGCCCTACTAAACCAAATAATACTAAAATACCTACATCATGTAGGTATGACGTATACACCTATAACCTTACTTAAGGATTCAAATAAGGAATGGAAAAACATAGGATATAAGTTAGGTGTATTGTTAAGAATAAAAAACATTGATAAAGAAACAGCAATAGTAAATACAGTCACAAACATACTGTCAAGTATAGGTGAAATAACAATAGAGAGATCAAGAAACACATATCGTATAACATGTATATCGAGTAAGGTTAGCAAGAATGTATTAAACTCTATAGCTTCAATGATAGAGGAATTAGCAAAACAATACAATACAACAATAAGTAAAATAGTTGATGAAGGGATATTAGTAATAGAGGTATCACTAGACTAACAAGTAATACGATGATGGACCGGGGGAACCGGATCCCGAGGCTCATCCAAAAGCCCTTCGGCTCAGTTGCCTCGGGGACCCCGGTTCACTAAGAATAAACGTGATACAGGAATATAGGTCAATATGCAAATAACTTTAACCCCCCAGAGAATTACGAAATATATAGGCCGCAATGACTTGTTCCAGCCGAGACCGAAAAGCAGGGGGTGAGGACCTCTCGCCCCCTGCGAGCGGCCGTCCCTAATCCTTAGACGGGCCCGTCGTCTAGCCTGGTTAGGACGCCGCCCTCACACGTATAGGCAAGGGGGAAACGGCGGAGGTCCGGGGTTCAAGTCCCCGCGGGCCCACCAAATACTAATGGGGTATGAGATACAGATTCTCAATTAGTTGATAGCCATGTGCTCACTATACAACTTATGATGCTGGATTAAGTTGTTGATTTTGGAATAGCGTAGAATAGTGATTTATGGAGCCGGGGCCGGGATTCGAACCCGGGATTAAACGGGTTTCTGACGGGCGGTCTAACCTACCACTGCAGCCCGCCGCCTTTGACCGCTCGGCCACCCCGGCTCTCTTTGCTAGGATAGTGTATTATATTTGGGCTTTATTTGGTTTACCCGTATACCTTTATACCTTATTACGTAGTTCACCCAGCGTTATTTCCCAGAGAGTAGTTCAGCCCCCTTAGCGGTGGAGCACGTTGCCCTATAGCATAAATACTTTGGCAAAAGTATTAGGCGAAATTAAAGAAGCAGGTATAGATTTCGTAGTTATAGGTGATACAGTAGTTTACCTTGAGACGAAGAATAGAGATCTTGAAGGAGACGTGGATCTATTCGTCACGAATATGAGCCCGTTTGTTGAAGAAGAAAACATAAGAAGCATTGCTGAAGAACATGGATGGGGGTTTGGTTATACTGATTTAGGTACACCTAGATTAATAATCAGAACTAGTGAAGGAGATGTTATAGTAGAGTTATATGAAAATATACACGATTTCTATATACCTGAAGAAATGGTACAGGAAGCAAAGAAGATAAGGATAAGAAATGTTGAAGTCAATATCATACATGTTGAAGACTATATTATACTTAAGGCTAGAGCTGGTGGACCAGAGGACTTAGAAAAACTCTCAAAGATACTCGACTTCATTAAAAGCAAGGGTTACCGCCTAAACCAGAGAATACTACGTAGGCATATATCATTCTTTGAGCCGGACGAGCAGCAATTAATAAGATCTAGGCTAGAAGGTCTTGGCGTAAAACTATGATCTTTTATTTACTTAGCCCTTCTTAATACCTCTCTCTACTCTCTTAGGCCGTAGGTTTCTACTCCTACATCTACGGCATTTAACAGCACCTGGAGGATTTAATGCACCACACTTTCTACACACCAGTTTCTTCAACGCCCTATTGACTACTATTTGTACTTTCACGGGATCTCTTACCGGCATCCCCTATACACCAAAATACCCTCGTTTACCGCATCACCTCTAATTAAAACGTGAGTTATATTTGTTTCCCGTAATCAGGGGAAGTAAGAATTTTAGCTACTAATACAGAACCATTAGGGAGGTTGAAAGATTAAGTAACATGAGGTGTATAACGAAGATGGTGAAGATACCATTAGACTATGTTTGTGTAAAGAGCGGTGTACTTTGTCCACGTTGCCAGTTACTAGTAGATTCAGGGCGTGTTCAAAGTTTTGAAGTAGATATTATGCGTGCATTAATAGAGTTAGAGGAATCTGGGTTAAGAAACCTTAAGGATGCAGTATACCATAAATCATACAAGGAAGGAGACCTACTAGTAATAGTAATGGAGTTTAAGACAAAGATCTCCCCTCATGAATTAGTTAGACTTGCCAAAAATCTTTCAAATAAACTAGGATTAAAGGTTAAAATAGTAAATAAGTCAAGTGATGTTAAACAGATAGCGGCATCACTGCTATATCCTGCAAGAATACTAGGTATAAATACGGTATGGTTACCCGACGGATCTACACACTATGTGATAAGGATACCTAGATCAGACTCAAGGATACTTCAGAATAATAGAGAGATATATGAAAGAATACTATCACAGATAATAGGACAAGAAGTAGAGATACGTATAGGGGAAATCTAATCAAATTTTTAACAAATTTAACCTGTAAGGACAAGAGGATCTGTCTTCAAAATCTCCCTTAGCAACACTGTGGCATACATTCCTTTTCTCAATGAGAATGTAATCTTATATGCAACTCTATCCTTTGAATAAGTTTTAGTCCAAGAAAGACCGTAAACTTTAGTTAATGCTTTTCTTTTTAAGCTACCAGTATGTAAGCCTAATAAACGAATACTGGTAGGTCTATCCACTTTAAAATCAGTGATATCGTAAATATTGTATATTCCAGGCTTAACCGTTATTTTCATCTTTTTTAGCTTAGAGAATTCTTCACTTCTAAGATAAATACTTAGTAGACGATTAAATACATATGACTGGTAGGCTGAAATGTATAGGAGTAGAAGTCTTTTAGGTATATGCTTAAGTAATTGAAGACATGTTTCATTGTTTTTACTCATATATGTATTCAATAACTTTTCCTCAAGATCTAAATTAGTTTTCTCAGAAAAAATTCTAAGGGCTTCAGTTAATTCTCTCTTATCATAACATAATCTTGCATAAATAGCATTAGAGGATTCAAACGCAAACGGGTACCCAATTATGTAATTTAATGCTCCACACCAATCACCACGTAGTAAAAGTTCGCCTATAATGTGGGTTATTGGTCTATGTGTACCGAATCTCTGATAGCCATAATATGAAGGAATATAAGGATTATTAGCTAGATATTCTAATGCGTCATCTATAGTGTTTTCTTGTGAAAGATCAACTCTTAGTGTTATAATAAAATGATTACCCCATAATTTTGGTTTTTTCTCGGTGCAACCTAAGAGTAATGCTTTTACCTTATCGTCAATGCTTACTATCCCGGGCAACGTATATGGGATTCTATCTATAATAATTAATTGACAAGTTATAGCATTTGTATCTTTAAGACCTAAATATTTTATGCTACTTGTCCCTATTCCAAGTCTCTTTGCAAATAATCTAACTGCTTCGTGTGTTGATAGTCCTTTCTTACACAATAAGTATATAGCATTTCCCCTGTACTTCACATAATGCTCTGATAATCTATACTTCAAGGAGTACTTTAGATTAGACACCTTAACTCCTTGATCCACTACCTCGATTACTACAAAGTCCTCGTATCTTGACCTAAACTCTACTACACCATTGATAAATGGTGTAGGTGTAATATAATATTCTAGTCCTAGTAATTGATCAAGTAAATATGGGCTATCTACAACATTCATAGTAATTTCAGCCTGCCAGTAATATTATCTATAGTTTTTGAAGGTGCTGGCCCTATTCCAATACATGTAATGGTACCTGGTTCTAGTTCCGTTCTTCCAGCATCGGCTATAATGGCTACTGGTAGTTTCTTGGCTCTAGCCTCATTATATATTTTAAGTAGCTCGTCGAGGCTTTCAACTCTTAATACAACTTTTTTCTGTCCCTGTCTAACCCATTCATCAACCCATTTCTTATTTGTTTTCAATGCTTCAAGTACACAAGTAACAGCGGCATGCGCTACTTGTGCTGCAAGCTTGCCTTTACTCATCTTTAGATCTGTTCTAACAACTATTACCTGCTTGAATTCCTCCATAGGTAAATCTACCACTATGATAGTGTTATTAAAGCATAATTATTTATAAATCCTAAGAGTATAGAGGTTATGCGAAAAATAATAACTTGGGGTAGAGCATATTGGCAACAAGTAGTAAAGTAAAACTTGCAGCAATAGTAGAAACAATAACACCGCCAGTATGTTCTAGTTGTGGAAGACTTATCTCTCCGACCGAGAGAGGGGTTGCATTCTACTGTCCTAACTGTGGCAGGATCTTAATGTGGAGATGCCATAAATGTAGAAAGCTAACTACACGTTATAAATGCCCTCACTGCGGATTTGAGGGGCCATAAATCATTATGGTGATAGCATATGGCTAAGCTTCTCGTAATATTAAAGGTACTGCCAACAGACATAGATGTGAATTTAGACGAATTAGCATCGAAGATTAAGGAGATATTACCTCGAGATTACGAGTTAATGAAGTATGAAAAAGTACCAATAGCCTTTGGCCTAAGTGCATTGAGACTGTATATAGCAATGCCTGAAGAGGAGGAAGGTGGAACAGAGAAACTAGAGGAAAGCGTTAAGAAAGTAAGTGGAGTAAGTGAAGTAGAAGTTGAAATGTTGCATAGAATGAGTTTTTAATGCCATGTATTAGATTATAACTCCTATGGATTCCACTCTTTGGCTCTAAATAAAATTCTTATAGGATTTAGAACCCATAAAGCCTATAATACCCTTTTAGGCAAGCAGTATACTATTGAAGGATAAGAATACAGTATCTTATGAGGGTAAGGCTAGTTATGAGTCCAAGGAGCGGTGGATTAAGAGAGTTAGTGTTAAGAGTAATTGAGGCTAAGCAAAGAGATGTAGGTACAGGATGGGTTAGAATAGATCCATTAGCATTTAAGAAAGCCGACATGGAGCCTGGAGTAATAGTAGAAATAGAAGGTAAGAAGAAGACGGTAGCAAGGGCGTGGCCAGGTTATCCTGAGGACGAAGGATTAGAAGTAATAAGAATGGATGGTTTATTGAGGAGAAATGCAGGGGTAGGTATAGGAGATAAAGTTATAGTTAGGAGGATTAACGTTAAGCCAGCAACTTTAATAAAACTCGCGCCTGCGAGTTTTGCTCTTACAACCGATGCAGGTTTCATAAGCTATGTGAAGAGAAAGCTTATGGGTAGACCTCTCATTGAGGGGAACATAGTATTAATCCCAGTGCTAGGGAAAGCCATACCGTTTACCGTTGTCCAAACAAAACCACCCGGAGCAGTTATAGTTACATCGTCGACCAACATAACTATACTGGAAAAACCAGTTGAAGAGCCTAGAGCGCCAAGGGTAACCTATGATGATATAGGTGGCATGAAGCATGTGATACAAAGGATTAGGGAGCTCGTAGAGCTACCACTAAAACATCCAGAGTTGTTTAAGCATCTCGGAATTGAGCCGCCAAAAGGCGTTCTCCTATATGGTCCACCTGGCGTGGGTAAAACACTTCTAGCAAAAGCCGTAGCAAACGAAACTGACGCCTACTTTATAGCAATTAATGGACCAGAAATAATGAGCAAATTCTATGGTGAAAGCGAGCAAAGACTTAGAGAAATATTCGAGGAGGCCAAAAAACATGCTCCAAGCATAATATTCATTGATGAAATAGACGCTATAGCTCCTAAGAGAGATGAGGTAATAGGAGAAGTAGAACGTAGAGTTGTAGCACAACTATTAGCTCTAATGGATGGTTTAGAGAGTAGAGGTAATGTTATAGTTATAGCTGCTACTAATAGACCTGAAGCATTAGATCCAGCACTGCGTAGGCCTGGAAGATTTGATCGTGAAATAGAGATACCTCTACCTGATAAACAAGGTAGACTGGAAATACTTCAAATACATACTCGTAATATGCCTTTAGCAGAAGATGTAGATTTGAATAAGCTAGCTGAGATAACTCATGGTTATACTGGTGCCGATCTTGCGGCACTAGTTAGAGAAGCTGCAATGCATGCACTAAGAAGATACTTGCCTGAAATAGATCTTTCTACAGATAAGATACCATCAGAAATACTTGAAAAAATGGAGGTAAGAATGGAGGATTTTCTTGCTGCATACAAGGAGATAGTACCAAGTGGAATGAGGGAGATTTATGTTGAGGTTCCTGAGGTTCGTTGGGGTGATGTTGGTGGTTTGGAGGATGTTAAGCAGCAGTTGAGGGAGGCTGTTGAGTGGCCACTAAAACACCCAGAAGCATTTAAACGTGTAGGTATACGTCCACCTAAAGGTATTCTATTGTTCGGCCCTCCTGGTACTGGTAAGACTTTGCTTGCTAAGGCTGCTGCTACTGAGAGTGGAGCAAACTTCATAGCAGTAAGAGGACCAGAAATACTAAGCAAATGGGTAGGAGAATCAGAAAAAGCAATAAGACAAATATTCAGGAGGGCTAGACAGTACGCCCCAAGCATTGTATTCTTCGATGAAATAGACGCCATAGCCCCTATGAGAGGATTTGCAGCAGACGCGCATGTTACGGAAAGAGTCGTAAGTCAATTATTAACGGAGATAGACGGTATAACACGTCTAGACAATGTTGTTATTATAGCTGCTACCAATAGACCCGATATCCTAGACCCAGCACTACTAAGACCGGGAAGATTTGACAAGCTCATATATGTACCACCACCCGACTTTAAAGCTAGAATAGAGATATTAAAGATACATACACGTAATGTCCCATTAGCTGAAGACGTAGATCTAGAGGATATTGCTAGGAGAACAGAAGGCTATAGTGGAGCAGATCTTGAATCACTTGTACGTGAGGCGGCCCTTGCAGCTTTAAGAGAAGATATAAATGCTAAACAAGTGAGTCAAAGGCACTTTGAATACGCTTTAAGAAAAGTGAGACCATCAATAACGTCTGACATGATTCAATTCTATAAATCATGGGAGGAGAAGGCTAGACAACAATTACCGAGAAGTTATATTAGGCCTAACATCTATGCTTAGGATTAGGTATAATTTTCACTTCTACTATTCTGTGGTGAAAAGTTTTGCAAACAACCTGGCATTATAGGCCTATACATGTCGAGGTACTAAAGATACTAACTATGAAGGGTGGTATTGCAAGAGATCAAGACGTATATGAAGCTCTAAGAAGAGAGTACGATATATCTTATACACGTTTCCTTAAACTACTACTAACTCTCGAGCTACGTGGGTTAATTATTGTTAGGCAACAGAGGGAAGGAGTACGTATAGTGGAATTAACGCCTTTAGGAAAGAAGACACAGTTTTAACACATTTTCACATATAATTTTACGTGGAGTAGTAAGGAGGGTTTAAGTAATGGGAGTTAATCTTAGGGATCTAATACCCGATACTGCTAAAAGAGAGCTAGAGTTAAAAGAGTTGAAAGGAAAAGTGGTAGCAATAGATGCATATAATGCCCTATATCAGTTCCTAACAGCAATAAGACAACCAGATGGAACACCGCTAATGGACAGAATGGGTAGGATAACCAGTCATTTAAGTGGCTTATTCTATCGTACCATAAACCTAATAGAAAATGGTATTAAGCCAGTATACGTATTCGATGGTAAGCCCCCTGAAATAAAGAAGATGGAGATAGAACGTAGGAAAAAGGTAAAGGAAGAAGCCGTAAAGAAATATGAGGAGGCATTGAAGAAGGGAGATCTTGAGGCAGCAAAGAGATATGCTCAAATGTCATCAAAACTAACTGAAGCCATGGTTGAGGACTCTAAGAGATTATTAACTGCTATGGGTATCCCATGGGTACAAGCACCAGCTGAAGGAGAAGCACAAGCAGCATATATGGCGAAAAAAGGTGATGCTTTTGCTGCTGCAAGTCAAGACTATGACTCTTTACTCTTTGGTGCACCTAGACTAGTGAGGAATCTCGCAATAACAGGTAAAAGGAAGCTCCCAAGAAAGAACGTATATGTTGAAGTTAAGCCTGAACTAATAGAACTGGATAAGCTTCTTAAAGCACTTGGTATATCCCATGAGCAATTAATAGATATAGCAATACTACTTGGTACAGATTATAATCCTGAAGGAGTTAAAGGTGTAGGTCCTAAAACAGCTTTAAGACTTGTAAAGAGTTATGGGTCTATAGACAAGATCATTAAAGTTGTTCCACGCCAAGAATTCCCAATAGATCCATTAGAAATAAAGAAGTACTTCCTTAATCCCCCTGTAACAGATAGTTATAAATTAGAGTGGCGTGAACCCGATGAAGAGCAGATAATACAAATACTAGTTCGTGAACATGATTTCTCGCTTGAGAGAGTTAAGAATGCTATTGAGAGACTCAAGAAAGCTCAACGCGAGTTAAAGACTAAGCAACTAGGACTGGATCTATGGTTTAAGAAATAATCAGTTATCTAAACATTCATTATAGCAGGAATTTATCGCCCCTAGGTTTCCACCCATACTTACCTATCAATGGAACAAATAGACATGGTATATCTTTGCTTATAACCAGTTTTCCACTAGGGGTTTTATCAACTATATATAGGTATTGCATATACTTATCACCTACTGGTATAACCATTCTCCCTCCAGGTTTCAATTGCTCTACTAGCGGCTTAGGTATATCCGGTGCACCAGCTGTTACAATTATTCTATCGTAAGGGGCTTCAGGGGGATAACCTAATGTGCCATCACCTACAATTACTACAATTCGATCGCTATATCCTGCCTTATCAAGATTACGTTTAGCGAATTCCGCTAATTCGGGTAACCTCTCGATAGTTATGACTCTACCGGGTTCCTTAGAATCCTTGGGAGCAACTATTTCGGCTATAATGGCAGCTTGGTAGCCAGAACCGGTACCGACCTCTAGGACCTTCATACCTTCATCTAAATTAAGTAACTCTGTCATCAATGCTACCATGTGTGGAGCGCTAATGGTTTGGCCATAACCTATAGGCAAAGGGGAATCCATGTACGCATATTCCCTATAGTGTTCAGGTACAAATAATTCACGTGGAACTGTTAAGAAAGCCTTCTCTACTTTCTTGCTCCTAATAATACCCTCGCGTTTCAATCGCTCAACTAATTGCTTTCGCTCTATATAGAAATCACGCAATAACTTCCCCTCCCTTTAGTAGCCAGTCCTCTTTCAGATAACCTCTATATAAAGTAGTACAAAAGACTTATTGAGATAATATTCACAGTACTAACGAGGACCATAACTATGAAGATAGCTATAGAAGTGATTAAAGCATATGGTCATGCAAATATATCTGCTACACATAATTCAACAATAGAAATCACTAAAGATGACTACTTGACACCTCAAGGTGACTGCATAATCGGAGTCAATGCAAATAAAGCAGCGGGAGAGCTATCTCAACAATTCAAAGATATTATAAAAGATGACAATACAATCATAATCATAGTATTCGTAACATCTAATAACTTCGATTATCTTATAGCTAAGGGCTCCAAAGAGCTCAACCCAAAGAGTAATAGAAAAATAATAATAAGAAGATCAGATTATATCGATGAATCCACTATAGCAATAAAATCAAGTAAGGCAGCAAAGGATATCTCTAGAAAACTAGTAGAAGATCTTATGAACGGATCTCAGCTTTATGTTATTCTAATAGCTATACAACCTCACACGTAATTCTATAAATATACTT
>CAYUVB010000036.1:11950-15537 GCA_964448055.1 uncultured Desulfurococcales archaeon
TTAATGGTAGTAAATGAGAATCAGCATTAAATACTAAAACTCTGCTTTTCATGTACTTAGAATTCAATTGAATCGATTTTAATAAACATTTTATTGCCCAAGGATTTATATCAACTGCTATTATATCAACGTTCTTCCTTATAGCTATATTCAGGGTAAACCCACCTATACCAGCAAACATGTCTAGAACTTTATTGCCATTATCAACTAGTTCAGCTAATCTTAGATGTTCTGTACTAAGACTTGGGTTAATGTATACTTTATCAGGTATAACGTAGAATCTTATTCCATGTTCCTTGTATATAGTGTATTCTACTTTATCACCCCAAACGAGCTTCAAAGGTCTAATACGGTATTTTCCTATGGTTTCACCACGCACATATACGGCTTTTATCTTAGGATGTAGTATTTTTAGTGCATGAGCTATAAGGCATCCATAGGATTTCATAAAGTCTTCTGGCAGTGGTGGAAGTACTATTATGTCACCTACTATGTCATATGATGAAGGTATAAGGTTAACAATATCTTCACTTACGTAATCTTTTATTATATCCCTAAGTCTTAATCCTTTAAGATTTCTTTTATCAGGATTACATGGAACTATTTCAATTTGTCCATTAATTCTCTCCAGTGCATCAGGGCTATCAATTAAAGGTATAAGTACATGGTCATTTACTGTTGTTAAGCTAAGAGATAAGTCTATGACACATAACTTGGCTAGTAACTCTCTAATTTTAGTGAACTCGTTAACCTTCACTTTTAAACACATTCTATTAGTAGATGCTATAGTCCTTCACCTATCCTTATTACTCTCTAGGAATTACTTTTATCCTAGTCTACTCATAAGTTTAAAGGGACACAAACCATATTGTTTTAGTATCCTAGGAAGGTGTAATGATTGAAAGTAGGAGTTGTTGCTAAGCCTGGAGACAAATCTATATCAAAAATACTCTACACAGTAATTACGAGTCTACTAGAGCACGGAGTCGAGGTGCTACTAGACCCTATAGCAGCGAGTTATATTCAATTAGAAAGTGTTAAAACATTCGATATACTTAAAGATACACCTGACATAATAATAGTTGTAGGCGGCGATGGCACTCTTCTAAGAACAATACAACTATTAGGTGATAGGCAGCCAGCGATAATGACAATACGTTATGGACGTAGAGGTTTCCTACTAGATGTAAGTCCATATGAAATAAGAGAAAGGATTAAAGATTTAGTTGAAGGAAGATACTTCATTGTAAGATATATGAGACTTCAAGCAGAAATAATTGATAGAGGGATAAGAACACCGTATGCATTAAATGAGGTCACTATAGTTCAACCAGAATTTAAGGTCGTTAGATTACATTTACTTAAGGACGATGACCCCATATATTCTATGGATGGTGATGGTATAATAGTAGCAACACCTATAGGTTCAACAGCATATTCATTATCAGCTGGTGGCCCTATAGTAGATCCCGAGGTAGAAGCCATAATAATAACACCTATTAATCCATTACAGCTATACCTACGGTCTATAGTGATTCCATCGAGTTCTAAGATAACGGTAAGTGTACGTAGTGATAGTCCGACAGCACTTCTGTTAGTGGATGGTCAATATAGTATAAGAGTTGAACCAGGTGAGACAATAAGTATATCAAAGGCTCCAGCACCAGCTAGAATAATAAGATTCCAGAAGGTACCAGTATATGAGAAAGTCTTTGAGAGAAGATAAGCATAGAATAGTATTTGTGCACGACGCCTCCGGGTTATTTGCTGGGGCACCCCTAAACCTACCAGGAAAGCATTATACGACACCAAAAGTTATAGAGGAAGTTAAGGATAGGCATAGTTCATTATTACTACAGTTTGCGCTTAACTCAGGCAAGCTAGAAGTAATAGAGCCTCAAGGAAAATATTTCAGAAAAGTAGAGGAGGAGGCTAAAAGAATAGGTGAAATAGTAGCTTTATCTAGTACTGATATATCTGTAATAGCGTTAGCGTTGGAATTAAAGGATAAAGATTATGATGTGGTTGTTGTAACAGATGACTATGCGGTACAGAATACCGTACTACACTTAGGAATAGAGTTTCTGTCCATGAAGACTATTGGTATAAAGAAGATGGTGAGGTACCAAGTATATTGTCCCGTATGTGGTTGGGAAGGAGTTACAAGTCTTAAAATATGTCCACGTTGTGAGTCGGCCTTAAAACGTAAGCCAGCTAAATCTTAATGAGTTTAGCAATGAAGTATCCCGTTACATCATGAATATGTGGGTAGAACCTTAAGACCATGTCGTTGAAGTAGTGTTTACCCTTACCATTTGAACCTACTATTCTTTCTACTTCTATTACTTTAAACCCTACTCTCTCAGCATAAGCTATATTCTCCTCGTTTTCCTCGAGTGTAACCGTACATGTAGAATAGACTAGAATTCCACCAGGCTTCAATATCTTGTATGCAACTTTAATGAATTGACGTTGATATCTAGCATTATTAACTACATCTATGTACTTCTTTTCGTCGTAGATCTTAGGTCTAACACCTAGACTAGTACATGGCGGGTCAAGTAATACTTTATCGGCTTTAACCCATGGGAAATCTATGTCCAGGTAACGTGAATCGGCTTTAAATACTTCAACTAATCCATCATGGCCTAATCTGGCTAAGGTTTCTTGAAGTCTTTTTATCTTAGACTTGGAGTGATCAAAAGCTAGTACACGTGCCTTACCACTAGTGTATTCGACTATGTGGCTTGTTTTCCCTCCTGGTGCGGCACACATATCAATAACTATATCACCAGGTTTAGGGTCAAGTACGTGAGTAGTTAGTATGGCAGGAAAACTTTGCTCGTAGAAATAGCCATAAGCGTATTCATTAAGTTCACGTAGTTTGGGTAAACGATAACAAGATTTGTATACACGGATAGCTAGTCCTCTTTTCATCTTCTCCATTTCTTCTCCATTAACTACTGCTTCTCCTTCACCAACTATAATACCTTTAGGTCCAACAACATTAACTATATCGCCACGTCTTATCCCCTTGGCTTTTACAACGCCAGGAACATAGACATTAGCGCCAACAAATACGCTTTCAGCAGTACGTTTATCAACAAATACATAACGGCCGACATCCTTAACATTATATGGTCCTTCAACAGGAAACCACAGGGCTTCCTCAAGAACTTCGTCAAAGAATACCTTTAATCCATATCCTCTTAATCTATCATATAGTTCGCCAGGACTAATCTTCAATACATTTACTCTAATATAATAACGTTTACCAGGACTATTCAAGCTGTCAATGAACGCATTGACGTCGCTAACACTCCTAGACAAAGACTCTATTAAATCCTTATCATAGTCAAATGATCCGCCACTACAGATCCTCAATAGCTACACCAAGCAAGATTTTAAAGCCACGCAAATAAAACAACTATTACACGGTGCGGGGGTGCCCGAGCCTGGACAAAGGGGGCGGACTTAAGATCCGCTGGCGTAGGCCTGCGTGGGTTCAAATCCCACCCCCCGCACCAACACCATATATTGCTTAACAATTCTATGATCTTAATAAGAAGGTTCAAGATAATAACATA
>CAYUVB010000037.1:0-15225 GCA_964448055.1 uncultured Desulfurococcales archaeon
GCTGTCATGCCGTCAGCGCTCTCTACTATTCTAATAACTACTATGTATCCATGATGTCTTCTATCACCTTTAACACCTACCCATTTATCATCTCCTACTACAGCAAATGCTTGCCAAACCTTATCGTATAACCCATGTTTTCTTAGAACTTCTTCAACTATTTTTGAAGCTCTCCTAACTATTCGTAGCTTTTCCTCTGTTATCTCGCCTATGATTCTTACAGCTAAGCCAGGTCCTGGGAAGGGATGCCTCCAGGCGAGATCCCTTGGTACTCCTAGATATAGTGCAAGTTTCCTAACCTCATCCTTATAGAAGTTCCTTAATGGTTCTAGGACCTTTAATCCAAGCCAACGCGGTAAACCTGCAACGTTATGATGGCTCTTTATTTTATCAGAACCATGAGTGCTTCCACTTTCAATTACATCTGGGTAAGTCGTTCCCTGTGCTAACCATTTGATTTGAGGGTCTCCTTCAACTACTTCTTTAAATATCCTTGCAAATTCTTCACCTATTATTTTTCTCTTCTCTTCACAATCACTTACTCCTTTCAGTCTTTGTAAAAATCGTTTAGATGCATCGATGTATACTGGTTTTATCCCTAGGTTCTCAAGATTCCTTAGTACCTCGTTTACCTCTCCTTCTCTCAATAACCCGTGATTCACGAATACTGGTACAAGTCTTTCACCTATAGCTTTCTTAACTAGTAGTGCTGTAACAGTAGAATCTATTCCACCACTAACGGCAACTAATACCTTCTCGTCTGGCTTAACCTTACTTCTTATATCCTTTATTATATCTTCTACTAGGTTCTCTACTTTCCAGTTAGGTTGTACTTTAGCTATGCTGAACAGGAAATTCCTTAATAACATTGAACCCTTACGTGTATGATATACTTCCGGATGGAATTGCACTCCATATATGAGTTTGTCCTTTAATTTAAATGCAGCTATATATCCATTCTCAGATAATGCTAGCACTCGTGCATTATCTGGTAGTTCTGCTACATAGTCTCTATGACTCATCCACACGTATTCCCCATTATTCCATCCATTAAATAACGGGTCTCTTTCAACTATATGTATTAGTGTCTTACCATACTCACCTCTCCCTACTTTTACCTTTCCTCCAATAATCTTCGCAAGAAGCTGATGCCCATAACATATACCCAGCACCGGTATACCTAGATCGAGTATCCAATCTCCTATACTTGGAGCATTTTCCTGAAGAACACTTGAGGGTCCTCCTGAGAGTATTATTGCCTTAGGCTTAATTCTATCTATGAGGCTTTTGCTAACTACACTATAACTTATTATCATTGAGTAAATGTTTAACTCTCTAACTCTCCTAGCTATTAAATGAGCATACTGGCCTCCAAAATCTATTACCAGTACTTTATCAATATTTTTATTCTCTAAGATATTCATTCTAGAAGATCCCCGTTACAACAATCATGTTATATCTATATATTAATAACCTTCGATGAAATATAAGGTTATGTTAACATAATTATGTTACACTGTTCTTTCTTCGCGGTAATAGGGTTTACCTAAACTCTTAGGCGATGCTAGTTTTCTCTTAAGTGGTGTTACATAGAATACTGTCATGGATATTATTGCCGCTATGAATGGTAGCATCTTAGTTATCTCTGTTGACAGTCCTAGAGTTGTCTGTACGACGTATTGGTATCTCACCAATCCTGCAAATAGGCTAGCTGTAAATATTGTTAATATTGGATGCCTACCTGCTGCTAAGGATATAGCGAAGGCTATCCAGCCATGCCCTAATAGATATATCTTAGGATCCCATCCTATACGCCATGTTAATGTAAAGAATGCGGAACCTAAACCTATTAATGCGTAACCTATGGCTCCTGCAATAATTCTTGTTTTAAGGACGTCTACCCCTAGTGCTTCAGCTGTATGAGGGTCTTCACCACTAGCTCTTACCATTGCACCAAGCTTTGTGTTTTCTAAAATGTAGTGTAGTAGTATTCCTATCAATATTGATGCTATGAACAATACCATCAAGGTATTCATTACGGTTGGTATTGTGTAAGCTGAAGGTTTTAGTGCTGCAGCATAAACGTAATTATTTGCTGGTATACCTATTACAAGACTAAGACCATACCCGAGAAACATTAATGATAAACCTAGAGCACCATGACTTATAGGTAGTTTTGTAGCCATATAGGCAATAAATGCTCCAAATAATGAGCATACAATACTTGACATAAATAGGCCGGTCCAAGGATTAAGCGAATAAGCTGCTACTGCAAATGCCACTGTAGCACCTAGGACAAATAAGCCGTCTATTGCTAAGTTAAGAACACCTGATTTCTCGAAGAATCCATGACCTAATGCAACTAGGTAATACGTTATAAATACTGGTAACACGCTCACAAGATCCTCTATCATTATACATTACCTCTGTACTCTTATTGTGTATTCCGAGAATACTTTAGCTATGGTATAGGTTAGGAGTACTGAGCCCATGAACAAGAATACTATGGCTGTACCACCTAAACCAGCTATTTGCATTGTTATCCCGGTGATTCTTAACGAGCTCACAACGTATGCTGCTAATGGTATTGCTCTTACATCAAGCATTGATAGCCATGCTACAAGTATACCAAGATATCCATATCCAGCTGTCTGTGCTTCTACAGGATATGATATCCTATGCGTATCTCCAAGCAGGTATAATGCTCCTACAGCACCAGCTACTGCACCTGATAACGCTAGTGCTAAGACCATCACGTGTTTAACGTTTACACCAGCTGATCGTAGAAATTCAGGGTTAGAGCCTAGAATTCTTAATCTTAATCCTATAATGGTGTACTTAAACATAAGCCATGTGGATAAGCCTATAATTATGGCTACAACAAGGACCTCCATATGAGCCGTTGTACCAGGTATAAGTGTTAACCATAAGTCTTCTGGTATTTCATCAGTCCTAATGTAGCCGTATGTAAATCTTCCTCTCCATGGACCATAAACTAATATGTCAAGTACATAGTATGCTACATAGTTAAGCATTAACGTTATAGGTACCTCATCTAGTCCAACGTAGGCTCTAAGGACCCCTGCTAAAGCAGCCCATAAAGCACCAGCTACTGCACCCGCAAGTACACATGTAATCTTAGCAAACATAGGTGCTGAGGTTAAGGGTGTAAACAATGCTATCCATGCTGCAACAAGCATACCCATATGGATTTGTCCTTCAGCACCAATATTCCATATCGATGCCCTAAACGCTATAACCAATGATAAACCAATGAGTGTTAGAATTAAGGTATCCTTTACAACTGTGGGCGAAATAAAAGAACGAATTATGAGACTAAACAATGCTAGTGGGGAAATACCTGCTAAGAAATAGAGTATGATTGCGGATAAGATTATACCTAGTATTATTGATGAGACTGGTATTAGTATTGAGGCATATGGTAAAGGCTTAGTTCTTCTTAATACAATTAAACGTACCATAAGCTAGGCCACCATAAGCTCCTCAACATACTTGCGTTCAACTCTATCAGCATCGAATACACCAACTATTTTACCAGAGTTTAATATTAGTATTCTATCACTAAGCTCTAGGACTTCATCTAAATCTTCTGATACAAGGAGAACACCAATACTTTCTCTAGTAGCTTTCTCACGAATCCTATGTCTAACATATTTTGCTGAAACCTCATCTAGTGCTCTAGTTGGATTATGTGCAATTAACAAGCTTTTAGTAATAGCAAGTTCTCTTGAAACAAGTATTTTCATTAAGTTACCTCCTGATAATACCTTAACTGGTACTTTTAAATGAGGGGTTTTAACATGGTACTCTCTAACTAGCTTCGAAGCTATTTCCTTAACCTCCCTCCATCTAATAATCTTCTTCTCCTTTGCCAATAAAATTGCAATGTTCTCTTCAATAGTATTATCTAATGAGACGCCATACCTTGTTGGCGTATCTGGAATGTAACCTACTCCTAACTTACGTGTAAGTTCTACTCCTTTTCCAGTAACATCTACTCCAAGTAACTTTATCCTACCTTTTGAGGGTCTCAGCAAACCTACTATTGCTTGAACAAGCTCCTCTTGACCATTACCCGCTATACCAGCAATACCTACAACTTCTCCTTTACGAACAACTAGACTGACTCCCTTAACAGCATACTCTCCAAATGGACTATTAACCCAGAGATCTACTACCTCTAGCACCTTTCCTTCATAAGTACTTGGCCTTGAGGTGTTAAATCGTGATTGTAGCATATTTAATACTGTTTCACCAAACATTAACTTTCTCACATCTTCTGACCGTGCTTTCCCTCTATCAATTACACCCACTAGTTTGCCAGATCTCAGTATCGCTATTCTATCAGCTACTTGTAACGCTTCATGAATCTTATGCGTTATTAATACAACACTACCACCATTTCTCACGAAGTCTCTGAATAATCTATAGAACTTCTCCTTTTCTTTAGATGGTAGTAGTGTTGTAGCTTCATCTACTAGTAGAACCTTAGCTTTCAGTAAAAGTGCACGTATTATGCTTACTAATTGCTTTTGTGTATAGCTTAATGTTAGTACAAGTTCTCTAGGATCTAAGTTTATACCTATATCTAATGCTATCTTCTTAACATAGTCTTCTACTCGTTCTACTCTAGCAAATACACCATACTCCTTTAGACTTAGGATTAGGTTTTCTGCAACACTTAAAGAGTCTATTAAGTGCGGTGTCTGAGGTACTAGTACTATTCCTTTATCTACAGCGTGTCTTGGGCTATAAATATTGGTCTTTTTTCCATCAATTATTATTTCTCCTTTATCAGGAGTATATATTCCATACATTATTTTAACTAAGGTTGACTTACCAGCCCCATTCTCTCCTAGAAGGGCGAGTATTTCGCCACGATATATATCTAATGATACATTGTCTAGCGCTACTACTCCAGGGAACCTTTTAGTGATCCCCTTTAAGGAGATAAATGGTTTTACTCTCTCGTATGAGAGCTTGGATAAGTTTGAAAAAATTCTATTGTTCTTAGACGTAGCGAGATTCAACATATTTCACCTTATGATAGAATGGGTTAGTAATATGTGATTCCTTCTTTTTAGCCTCCTCCGGATAGGAAGACTACCCAGTCAACAAACCACTGCATTGACCATAAGTCGTCGTGACTTAGTCTTACTCCTTCCGGTATGGTCACTTTCTCGCCATACTTACCTGGTTCTATGCTGTATCCTGTTAACGGCCCTGTAAATGGATCGAATACACCCGCTATGTAGTAGTCTTTTAGTAATGGGTTTTCCTTAGTGCCATAGTTTATTGGTATTTTAGCTATGTTCTCATAAACATGTGTTGTAGCTGTTTCCTGTAAAGATGTTAGCATGAATGATTCTTTCATTTCCCTATATCTACGCATTACTAGTTCATAGACGTTTACTGTTTCGCCTGTAAGTTTGTCCTTGACCTTTATTTGTTCTAGTACTGGCTTAAACTTAGGATTAATCAACATTACAGTACCATTATCATAGATATGGCATCCTAAGTCTACTGCGCCAGTATTAAGTAGATACCAGTAGTCAACATTCTCTAAGTTATATGGAGTGTATACTCCAGCTTTTATCTTAGCCAATATATCAGCATAGATTACTTCCCATCTTACGAGTTGACCGCTTACAACAACATCTGGGCCATAGACATATCCTGGACTATAGTGGCTGAATACATATACTTGCTTACCTGTTTCTTCGTAAAGTTTCTGAGCGTACTCTATTATTGCTGTTGAGTCCTCAGTAAACGCTATAACGTCTACACCATATCGTTCTATTAGTGTTTCGGCTGCACGCTTAGCCTTATCTGGTGCATACCATGCGCCTATCTGTATAACATATACCGTTATATTCTTACCTAATTGTTCACCTACCTCTTTAGCTCCTATAGCGAATGCATTAATATGTCTAACAACCTCAGGTATTGTGAATGCCGCAACATATCCTATCTTACCAGTCTTAGTTAATGCGCCGGCTATCAGACCATTGAGATAGTATACTTGGTATAAGTCTGCGAAGTATGTTCCAACATTTGCTCTCCTCTTATAACCGCTACAGTGGAAGAACATTACGTTTGGATAACGTTTACCAGCTTCTATGGTTTTATCCATGAACTCAAAGGATGTTGTAAATATTACGTTATATCCTTGGCTAACAAGGTTATCTATTACTTCGGATAACTGTGCTTCACTTACACTTTCAACATAGGTTGTTTCAAGCCAGTCCTTGAATAATCTTTCTACAACTCTTCTACCGATATCATGCATATAACTCCAACCGAAATCGCCTACGGGTCCAACATATATCCATGCTGCCTTTATCTTCTCTGGTGGAGTCCACTCTGCCATAGCTACTGGTATAGTAGACGCTGGCGTAGGCGTTGGAGAAGGAGACATAGTTTCCTCTGGCTTCGACGTTGTAGGTTGTGTAGCAGGAAATGCTGTAGGTGTTGTAGACGCTGGAGAAGCTAAAGGCGCTGAAGTCCGTGTTTGCTGTATTTGTGTTTGTACAACACCGTAGTAGACTGCAATTACAACTACAATCAAGGCTACTAATACTATTACCGTAAAGAGTTTAGATAACCCCTTTTCCATAAACATAATTTTCACCATTAGGTAGTTGTAATATACGTGTTAATACATGAACATAGTACTAAATAAGTTTGTCTCTAAATATTATAACATGATCATGTTAATAAAACTGCTTTGGATAAGGCGATTGTTACAAACGAACATTAAAAGGTAAAAAGAGTATTGAATGCTTTAATAGTGTAGCGTAAAGGTAAAATAGTATGAAATATTCAGATATTATACAGTATCTGCTTATATTAGTATTAAAATGTTTACCAACAACGCCAAGGAGGTGATGTACATACTCGAGAGGTGGGACCCCGAACAAATAAAGCAAATTCTTCGTGAAAAAGGTTATCGTATGACCCCACAAAGATTAGCAGTTATAGAGATTTTAAACGAAATAGGTGGAAAACACCCATCACTTAAAGAGATATACCTATTGATTAGAGAGCGTATACCAACAATGAGCTTTTCAACACTATACACGCATATTAAAGTACTCGAAGAATTAGGCCTTCTAACGCTATTTGAACTAGGCGGTGAGACTCGCGTTGAAGTAAACCTTAGACCTCACATAAACATTGTGTGGTTAAAGAAGGGTATTGTTGAAGACTATTTTGATGCTGGGTTCATGCGTAGAGTTAACGAGATAGTTGATAAGTTAAAGAATTCTCGCGGGATTAAGGCTAAGGCATTTATAGCCAATCTTATGGTAGAATAAAAAGTAAACTAAATATTATAACTATTTTATGTGGGATAAACGTTTTATTGTAGTTTCTTATACCTATTCCTACTCATTACTATTTAGGTTTCACTACCATATGTTGCCATGGGTGATTCTAGACCTTGCATACTAGACCAGAGGTTAAGGTAACTCCGCCTGGACCAAAGGCTAAGAAAATTATAGAAGAACACCATAAGTATGTCGCAACCACTACTCACGACCCAGAATTCTTGCCTCTAGTTATAGAGCGCGGCGAAGGCCCCTGGATAATAGACGTTGATGGTAATGTTTACCTTGACTTCTCTACCGGCGTATCAGTAACTAATCTAGGGCACGTTCACCCTGTGGTTAAGAGGGCTGTACTAGAATACATTGAGAAGATATGGCATGCGGCTGGTACAGATTTCTACAATCCTGTACAAGTAGAGCTTGCAAAGAAGCTTACAAGTATTGCTCCAGGAGATTTCGAGAAAAAGGTTTTCTTCAGTAATAGTGGTACCGAGAGTGTTGAAGCAGCTCTAAAGATATCAAGATTCTCTACTGGACGTAAACTCTTCATAGCATTCATTGCAGCATTCCATGGACGTACCATGGGTTCCCTAAGCTTTACTGCAAGTAAACCTATCCATAAGAAAAACTACTTCCCAACTATGCCCGGAGTATTCCATGTACCATACCCTAACCCTTACCGTAATCCCTGGTACATAGATGGCTACGAACACCCTGATGAGCTTGTCAACCGTGTAATAGAGTACATAGAGTACTGGCTGTTTAATCACTACGTACCATCCGATGAAGTTGCAGCAATAATCTTCGAACCAATACAAGGTGAAGGAGGATATGTCGTACCACCAAGGAACTTCTTCAAAGAGCTAAGAAAACTAGCTGACAAGTACGGTATATTACTCATAGACGATGAAGTACAAATGGGTATGGGCCGTACAGGAAGAATGTTCGCTATAGAACACTTTGATATAGCACCAGACATTATAACCTTAGCTAAAGCCCTAGGTAATGGTGCAGCACCCATAGGTGCAACAATATATAGGAAAGAACTTGACCTTAAGCCAGGAGCACATAGCAATACCTTCGGTGGACACATAATAGCTTGTGTAGCAGCACTAGCAACAATAAATGAGATAGAAAAACTCTTACCACATGTAAGGGAGCTTGAGAAACTATTCAAAGAGGAGTTAATAGAACTAAAAGACAAATACGAGAAAGTGGGTGATGTGAGAGGACTAGGCCTAGCATGGGGTATAGAATTCGTGAAAGACAAGAAAACCAAGGAGCACGATGTAGAAACTAGGAATAAGGTAGTATACGAAGCACTAAAAAGAGGATTAGTAGTCTTACCCTGTGGTAAGAGTACTATTAGACTCATACCACCATTGAACATAACCGAGGAACAAGCTAAAATAGGGTTAAGTATATTCAAGGAGGCAGTAAAAACTATCTTAAGCTAATATTCTTCTTTTCTTTTTCAATATTTAGCCTTCTTATTATTACCTTTAAAGGGGTAAAGGCTTTAATAATTCTATAGTAATAATACAGTATACCGTTTTAAGGTATAAAGCATCAACTACTTGGACTATATACCAAGTATCAGATGGTAATACTTTTAGAGTATATTTATCCCTCAGAAAATAATAACATTGTGTAGGAATAGGTTGTTGGTAAGAAGAGATAAGGATAACGAGATATGAATCCAGATGGAATAGATCCACGATTATGTGCTGTATGTAGAGGTAAAGGTCTTTGCGGACTTAGCTACTGCCCTCTCCTAGCTAAACGTATGGCTATGGTAAAGCTTAGAAGAGTACATAGGAGCCGTGAAATCTATGGTTCTTCACCGCCATCTGTATTTGTTGGACGTTACGGGTATCCCTATGTTAATATAGGTCCATCCCTACCACCAGTTACCGGTAATACATCTATTTACGACCTACCAGAGAAGTGGCTTAGTCTCAGCCTTGAAAGAATACTAGATTACCGTTGGAGTCTTATAACGGGTTCACGAAAAATAAACGTACATAATATTGAAAACTCCTTCATAGAGAGAATACATGAAGTAGTGTTATCCGTTAAACCGGTTGAAGTGGAAATTTATCTTGAGAAACCACCAAAGCCGATAATATCGTTTAGTGAATACGAACCACCTCAAGGACCAAGAGCACCTTTAAGAGAATTCCGTGTAGTTGGTAACCCCTGGATACCACGTATAGTGGATAAAGTCTATAGTGACATAGATCTTAAAGCAACTGAAGCTATCATCGAGTTATACCGTAATGGTGTACCAGTAACACATATTCAGAGAATCTTTAGTGTTGGAGCACTCGGTGTTAAGAAGAATCGACGTTTGGTACCTACTCGATGGAGTATAACAGCAGTAGATGACACCATATCTAAGCACCTGGTAGAGAAGATTAAAGACTACGAAGAGATAAATGAAATAGAGGTCTATGTTAGAAGATACTATGACAATCTATTCATAGCAATACTGGTACCAGGTAAATGGAGCTTTGAGTGGATGGAAGCTTGGTGGCCTGGATCAACATGGAATCCTGGATCAGATGAAATAATAGTTGAAGGAGACTACGAGGGATATCGTGGTAGAACAACTTATGCGAGTATAGGGGGATGCTACTATGCTACAAGGCTAGCAGTAGCAGAACACCTGTATCAGAGAAGAAAACAAGCAATAGCAATAGTTCTACGAGAGATATATCCAGGATTCAATTTACCAATAGGAGTATGGTTCGTAAGAGAGAATATTAGAGCAATGCTACGTAGAAAACCAATACTAAAAACTAATGACATATGGGAAGCAGTGAAAATTATAGATAAAGAAACAAAACTTGGAGCAAAGAAGTGGATAAGATCATCTAGACTATTACAGAGAATAGTATATGTCAAGAAGATCGTAGAATACCTGCATTAGCAATTATACATGCCCGTTTAAAGGATAATGTTGAGTTTAATTAACTATAGTTTTATGTGGAATTCTTTATTAACAAATTTACCCTAAATAAACGCCATTCAGCCCTTCATTTACAGCAATTTCATATAATTGCTTATCTCCTGTCAAAAACTGGGATGCATTTATGTATTTGGCTGAAGCTATTTGCACTGCATCCGCTTCATAAATATGGTACTTCTCTATAAGATTCCAGCTACTTCTCAGTATTTTCATCTTTAAAGGAATAACTATTAAGGGTCCAAGTTTAACCAGTCTTCTTGTTTCAAGAAGAAACCTTCTTCTTACAACCCTATAGGTTTCATCATCAATTCTACCAATGATCCTAGCTTTATCAAATACACCTAATACCTCACCAACATTCCATATACTAAAGGAAATAGTGCTTTCACCAGCATATACCTTAAGGTAGATATTTCTTACAATGTTACTTCCAGGTTCCTTAATATACCTCTTCACTATAGCACTACTGTCTAAGTAAACTACTGCTTCTTCCATTCCTCATCGCCCTAATTAACTCACTCACAGGCCCTTTTTTAGGTTCAATTGGTTCAAAGTCTATTTCATAATCTTCAACTTTAGCTAATTCCAATAACACTTTATCTAAAGCCTCTTCAGTCATCTCTTCCTCAATTATATTTTCAAGTAGATTGCTTACTTCCACACCCTTCCTTAATGCGTATTTCTTGAACCTTTCCCATAGATCTTTATCAATATAAATACTGGTTTTCACCTTAACCACTGTAAACGCCGTATATACAGACTATACCGAAGTAGGTAATAAGGCTTTTACTAATCCTCTCTGAAGGACTATCCTAGCTAATTTATGCAATTTTAGACATGACCGTATAAGCTATAGGTATTACTTCCATTACAGCTGAAGCACAATAGTTAGATGAATTGAGGATAAGGAAACTTATTGGAGAGAAACAAGAATACTATTAAAGATTAAACGTCTTAATGGGGAGTAAGCAATATTGAAGATAATTCGTGCTATAACATCATTCATTACCATATTAGTTATGGTTTCACTGATAGCACTATCTAGCCTATTAGGTTCTACGAAGACTTTAGCACACATGGGTTATATAGAGACTTCTTTGAACAGTGAAAAAGATTTCCTTGATGAAGCAGGTTGGCGTATTAAAGCCCCAGGCAGGGGTTTCCAATACCAATGGCGTCATCCTATCTCCTTTCATTACTCTCTACATTTTTTGGACAGAACTAATAGTTATCCGTATTGCTGCATAACTGGTACACTATGGCGATCTATATGCAAAAGACTAAGTTTAAGATAATAACAATAAGGGTTAAAGAAGCTCTAAGCCACAGCGGATTACCTGACCTTGATTATGCTTTAAACCCATATATGGGTTGTTGGCATTCGTGCACTTATTGTTATGCAAGACTTTACACTTGGCATAAGGAGATTGCTGATAATTGGGGGAGGATCATTGCTGTTAAAGAGAATATTGTAGAGGTTCTTCGTAGAGAAATTAAATATAAACCCCGTGGAATAGTGGGTGTTGGAACTATTACTGATGCTTATCAGCCAGTTGAGGCGCTATACGAGATTACCCAGAAATCACTTAAGGTACTATTTTCTGCTGGTTTTCATGCTAGTATTCAGACCAAAAACCCACTTATATTACGTGACCTAGACTTACTGGTAGAGAATAGGAGACTCATTGACGTAGGCTTCACTATAACAACTCTCAACGATCAAGTGGCTAGAGTTATTGAGCCTCGAGCGCCCCCACCTAAGGCTAGGGCTAAAGCCTTAGAAATCATAGCATCACATGGAATTGAGACGTGGGTTTTCATGGGCCCGATTATACCAGGATACAATGATGATGTCTCAACTATAGAGGAGCTTGTAAGGCTTGCTAAGGAAACTAATAGCATCTTCTACTACGATAAGCTTAGAATTAAGAAATTCATGTATAATCCTACGCATCCATTACACCATGTAGTTGCTAAGACTAAAAGATATGATTGGAGAAAACTATACCATAGAATAGAAGAGATATGCCACAAATATAACGTTAAGTGTCTACCTGGAATGGAATATATTAGTAAGGAGTCAGATACTACATTGGATAAATATATCAGTAAGTAATCATATTATTTATTACCTAGTTTTCCCGTTCAACATGATTGGTTGGTAACATATGGTTAAAACTATTATGCTTGAAGCGCGAAGCGGATCTATTCCAGAAGAAGTAGAGGTAGTTGCCCGTAGCGAAGATGTTGATCCAGTAAAACTTGCTAGGAGGCTAGGTGAAGGCAGAGTAATCATTCCAAGGAATACTAGGCGTAAGGGTAGAGTCAGAATTATAGGTATTGGTGAAGGGCTTTTTACTAAGGTAAATGTTAACATTGGTACTAGTGGAACATTAGTTAATATAGAGATGGAGAAGGAGAAGGCAAGAGTAGCTGTAAAGTATGGTTCAGATACGATAATGGATCTTAGTACTGGTGGAAATATTTCAGAGATCAGAAGAATATTAATGGAGGCCTCGGAACCCTTACCATTTGGTACAGTACCTACGTATCAAGCATGGATTGATGGTGTTAGGAAATATGGTGGCCTACCTCCAGGCGATTGGTTCATAAAGATTATTGAGGAACATTTACGTGATGGAGTAGACTTTATGACTATTCATGCTGGCATAACACGTGAACTAGGAGAAAAAGCTGTACGAAGTAAGAGGATACAGCCTATTGTTAGCCGTGGAGGAGCAATGATTACTGCATGGATGCTTGAAACAGGAGAAGAAAACCCCTATTATAGTAACTGGGATTACTTGTTGGAACTATTTGCTGAATACGATGCCGTTATCAGCTTAGGTGATGCACTTCGTCCAGGAGCATTAGCTGATGCCCACGATGAACTACAGTTAGGCGAACTATATGTTAATGCAAAACTACTAAACAAGGCTAGGGAAAAAGGAGTACAAGTAATGATAGAAGGGCCAGGCCATATGCCTTTGGACAAAGTCGTACTAGACGTAAAGCTTATGAAAGCATTGACTAAGGGTGCACCATACTATGTACTAGGACCATTGGTAACTGATGTAGCTGCAGGCTACGACCATATAGCTTCAGCTATAGGCGCGGCAATAGCAGCAGCTAGTGGAGTAGATCTCATATGTTATCTAACACCTGCTGAACACCTAAACCTACCAAATCCTGAACAAGTAAGAGAAGGATTAATTGCAGCAAAAATAGCTGCCCACGCAGGAGACATAATTAAGCTTGGTCCTAAGGCAGCTAAATGGGATGTAGAAATGAGCATTAGTAGAGCTAAGCTAGACTGGGAATCAATGTTTAAACTAGCTATAGATTCAGAAAAAGCTAAGGAACTATACTTCCAGTATGGTAGAACAAGTGTAACCTCATGCAATATGTGTGGACAATACTGTGTCTTCCTATTACTAGACAAATGGTTGAAGAATAGGGCTAGGCTGAGTATTGATGAAATACTAGACCGGTTTAGAGAGTGTAGTAGATTGCAACCCTAGTATTCGCCCAAAACCTTACGATATTCTAAACTGAGCTTTCTAAGCTTTTCTAATACTTCTGGTTTCTCTTTCAATAATTCATCAACTAGGTGTAAGTATCGTGCAACTCTAACAGCATCAGGAGATATCTCTTTAAGCTCCTTAGCATTAACTACAACATAATGCTTTTTCTCAACTTTTTCGCCAAGAATATATTCTGCTTCATTAACACTTGCATGAAGAGTAAAGCAATGTGGACTCCCATCAACAGTTACCACAGTTATTCTCCTAGGCTTAGAGCTACGGATGATACTTGCAATCTTACCATAGTGTGTAGGATTTTCTCTTTCAGGACATGCAAGTAGTACCACTTTATCTTTAGATAGTTCCTCGAAGAGCTTAGGACTAACGTAAGGCAGACAAGCTGAAGCTATTAATATATCAGCACCTTTGAGCATAGGTGTTTTAACCCATATGCTCCAAATCCAAGGATAACTCTTGCAATTAGATCCCATAACCTATAACACCGACTTGAAGCTGGAAAATAACTGGTAATTTAATATTATGATAACTGGATTATCAAGAAAATCTAATCTGTTTATGAAGTTTAACTATAGTTAAGGTGAAGCAAGCTTCACAGTTAAAGACTTACTATCTAGTCTACTAACATCTACTATACGTATCCCGTGGTTCTTGGTAAACAATTCTATGAATTTAAACGGTATATCTTCTTCACTCACTATTATTGTGATTTCCTTGTTCTTGCTCCTAGATAACTCCCTCAGTAATTGTGTGAACTTTATTATAGGATGATCAGTACAGCCTTTACCCTTTACTCTCAGATCAATTACTTCCACGAGCTACCACCTTAGCCGAGGTTTTCTTGAGTAGTATTTCTCTATCATTTCCTCTTCTTCCAATACTTGTTTTTCATCAGGTGTTAACTGTTCTGGTAACCATTTGGGCCGCATCTTCTTTTTCTCATAGTATGCTCTTATAGCTCTCTTAAGTGCTCCCACAGCAAGTATACTACAATGATACTTTATTGGCGGTAATCCACCTAGCTCGTCGGATAATTGCTTCCAAGATATACTCCAAGCTTCTTCTAATGTCTTTTCCTTTATCATCTCAGTCAATATACTCGCTGCAGCAATATTTGCTGCACATCCATAGCTTTCAAATGATGCTTTCTCTATTACATCCTTTCCTCCTTCCTCTCTAATCTTGAGGTATAGTTTAATCATGTCACCACATGCGGGGCTTCCAGCAGATGCTATTATTGTAGCATCTTCTAATGGTCCTAGGTTTTTGGGATTACGGAATAGTTCAAGTATCTTAGGCGAATAAGGTAATGGTATACGTGTACTCATTTATTACCATCCTCACCTATAACACTGTTAATGTT
>CAYUVB010000038.1:0-8021 GCA_964448055.1 uncultured Desulfurococcales archaeon
AAAAAGAAGCGACATGGAAAAACTAGCAAGAGCAACAGGAGGAAGAATAGTAACAAGTATTAGAGACTTATCCGAGAAGGACTTAGGTTATGCCGAATTAGTAGAGGAGAGAAAAGTCGGTAACGATAAGATGGTGTTCATAGAAGGATGCAAGAACCCAAGAGCAGTAACAATACTACTACGTGGAGCAAATGACATGTTATTAGACGAAGTTGAAAGAAGCATACAAGACTCATTACACACATTAAGGAATGTACTAAGAAAACCAGCAATCGTACCAGGTGGTGGTGCAGTAGAAATAGAACTAGCAATACGTCTCAGGGACTGGGCAGAAACAGTTAGCGGTAAAGAGCAATTGGCTGTACAAGCATTTGCTGAGGCGCTAGAAGAAATACCAATGATACTAGCAGAAACAGCAGGATTAGATGCACTAGACACTATAGCTGAATTAGTGAAGAAGCACAAAGATGAAAGCAAGATATATGCAGGAATAGACGTTATTAATGGTAAGGTAGTAGACGACATGACTAAACTTGGCGTAATAGAACCAGTAATAGTAAAAGAGCAAGTGATTAAGAGTGCAACCGAAGCTGCCACGATGATACTAAAGATTGACGATATAATTGCTGCAGCTCCTCCAAAAAAGGAAAAGAAAAAGGAACACGAAGAAGAGGAAAAAGGTAAGTTCGAATTCTAGCACAATATAGTTTAATTTTATATAATTGAGAATAATTTTTAAAATTCTTTATTATTTATTGGTATCGTTAGGCATAACACTATTTATACCCCAATACATTAGCCTTTGAAGAGGTGTACTCAGAGAATTGATGGTTCTTTGGCGTAGAAAAGGTGGTGTAACAATACCTAAACTCACAAGATATGAGAAAGCGAGGATAATAGGCGCAAGAGCACTACAAATAGCGCTTGGCGCACCAGTACTAGTGGATGCATCAAAACTCAAGAATAAAGACCCTATAACAATAGCTGAAGAAGAATTCAAGAGAGGTGTTTTACCAGTAACTATTCGAAGGAGACTCCCAGATGGGACATATGAGTTAGTTCCATTATCCGAGTTGATTAAGGGCGAGGAAGAGTAATGGACATAGAACTAGTAAGAAGTATCATAGAGGATTACTTTGTAGTAATAGCGTACAGAGGATCTGCACACGAATATACTAATAGTATAGTGGAATTCTTAGTTGAACCAAAAAGTAATAACATTGAACAACTATTTGATGAGCTCTATATGAAGCTTTCATCAAAGAATATAATACCTATATTAGATGCTAGACAAGGGGTTCTGACATTAAGATTAATAGAAAAGCCTGAGGTATTTCATATAAGGAGTATATTTAAGAGGATATTGCCGCTTATATTGTTCTTAGCAACTGTAACTACGGTATACATATCAGGAATATATCTTTCCATGGGATATCGTGAGTTAGTAGGCTCACGTGAAAGTATAATGCTAGATGCATTATTATACTCGGTCTCACTTATGGGGGTTCTCCTGGTTCATGAACTAGGGCATTATATAGTTGCAAGGCTAAGCGGGGTACCTGTATCATTACCATACTTCATCCCCGCACCACCAGCTAGCATAGGTCTGCTTGGGACATTTGGTGCAGTAATTAATATGAGACTTCCTCCAAAGTCGATTAATAGACTAGCATTGATAGGATTAATGGGTCCATTAGTAGGATACATAGCTACAATACCCGTAGCTTTATTGGGTTTAAATTTGTCAGCTAAAATACCATTAAGTGAGGTACATAAGTTAGCAGGGAATCTTATTGAAATTAGAGCTGTTCCTTTAACATTAAAACTAATAATGGATTATGGTATTAAAGGTAATGTAACAATATTGTCCCATCCAGTTATGCTTGCCGCATATTTTCTATTCCTTATAACATTCTTAAATCTTTTACCGATAGGGCAACTTGATGGGGGGCATATAGTAAGATCCTTAACATCAACTGAAACACATAGAATAATAAGCGTACTTGTGTCATCTACTTTAATGGTACTTGGTATGGTATTAGCATACACTGTTGACCCCATATACATGATCTTTGTGTTCTTCTCGGTACTAGCATTAGTTTTAACTGGGAGAAGGGAGCATGTAGGAGTGCTTAATAATCTATCTATCCTATCAGGCAAGTATCGTATAATACCATTAGTCTATGTTATTTTATTAATTCTAACAATACCTATTCCGGGCTAGAACGTTATAAATCCTTGTTAAAGAAGGTAGACACTGTTATAGTAAGTTTATGGGCAAGTAGTTATGCCTAGCCATTGGCGGCTCGCTAAGGTGTTAGGTAAAGGTTATAAGCTGATAATAGCTGAAAAGCCTAAAGCTGCTAAACGTATTGCTGAAGCATTATCGTATGGTAGAGCTAGGAAGTATAGTTACAAGGGTGTACCTTTCTGGACTTTTGTATTAGGTTTCGACAAATATGTTGTTGCATCAGCAGTAGGTCACTTATTTACGCTTAAAACGGATGAGGAAGGATTTCCTGTATTCAATTACTATTGGGCACCTATATGGGAGGTAGAAGATAGGGTTGACTATGCTAAAAAATACTATGAGTTACTAATGTTGCTTGCAAAATATGCAGCTGAGTACATTAATGCTTGTGACTACGATATAGAAGGCTCAGTTATAGGATACATGATAATTAAGTTCCTAGGTGATATCAGAAGAACTAAGAGGATGAAGTATTCCAGCTTAACAGATGCAGAGCTTAGAAGAGCTTTCAAAACATTAGGTCCCCTAGATAAGCCTATGGTAGAAGCAGGGTTATGCAGACATGAGCTTGATTGGATTTGGGGTATAAACGTTAGTAGAGCACTCATGAGAGCACTATATAGAGTCACTAATAGGAAAGTAAGCCTTAGTGCTGGTAGAGTACAATCACCAACACTAATAGAGGTTGTTAGGAGGGAACGTGAAAGGAAACTACATATACCGCTTCCTAAACCAACGTTATCTGTCTCGGTCCTAGTAGGTAATGAAAGAATACCCTTAGAAATAATAGAACCCGAAATAAAAACACTTGACCAAGCAAGACGTATAGCATTAGAGTTAAGAAAACAAAAGTATCTTACAGTAATAAGCAGAGCGTACGAGGAAGAAAAACTCGAACCACCTCCTCCATTCAATCTAGGAGATCTGCAAGCAGAGGCTTCAAGAATATATGGTTATAGTCCATTAACAACTCAGAGGATAGCCGAACAATTATATCTTGATGCATTGATAAGTTATCCTAGAACGAATAGTCAGAAATTACCCCATACACTTAATTATAGAGACATTCTTGAGAAACTGTACTGGATTGACAATTATTCAAGGTTAGTTAAAAAACTATTAATGGAGACTAAAGGAATACTTAGACCACATCAAGGAGTAAAAGAGGATCCTGCTCACCCGGCTATATACCCCACTGGCGTTAAGCCTGGGAAACTAGGTGCTAGGCAGTGGAAAATATATGATTTAATAGTAAGAAGATTTTTAGCAACATTCGCAAAGCCAGCAGTAATAAATAGGGTAAAGGCGATACTTAAGGGTCCTTTGAATACTAAGTTCTTGTTAAACGTTAGAAGCTTACGTTATAGTGGGTGGCTATTCTATTACCCGTATGTAAAGATAGAGGTAAAGTCTTTGCCAAGGATAGATTTAGGTGATAGATTAGAGATAAGCCACGTTATGGTTAAGGTAACTTATACAGCACCTCCACAAGCTTACACTAAGACTGAAATAGTTAAATGGATGGAGCGCGTGAACATAGGAACTGAAGGTACGCGTGCCCGAATAGCAGAAACACTATTCGAAAGAAAATATCTTGAAGTAAAGAGAGGTAAGGTAGTAGTAACACCATTAGGTTTAGCAGTAGCAGAAGTACTAGAGGAGTATTTCAGAGAATTGACGAGTGTAGAGCTTACACGAAAATTTGAACAATACATGAATGAAATCAGAATGGGTATCCGAACGAAAACTCAAGTAGTAGATGAGGCTAAGAAAACACTTCTGACATTGTTTGAAAAATATCAGAAACAAATGGACATAATAGGCTTAAAACTTGCTCAAAGTTTAGGTTTGAGGACACCATTAAAGAAATGTTTACTCTGCAACAGAGAAATCTATGATAATGGTTTATGCATATACCATGCCAAAGCGTTAAGTAAGCTAAGAGAAACTTATGGTATTTGGCGCAATGTTTTAGGATTAACGTGGCAAGACTATCTTGCCAAGTTATCCAAATTGAAGAGCACTGGAGAATGGGTAAGAGACGTAATTAATGCGTTGCTTAAAGGGAAAACTTAGATTAGGTTATCTATGTCCCGTAAAACCCATAAACATTAGGGATAGATAACCTAGATAAGGTATCTTGAGTACTGCACCATTGATTTCCACTGCAACACCAACAATTCTCTCGTAGGGTACTCCAGGTGTTCTAATATCACTGCATATACTTGTAGGGCTGTACTCGTAGAATTGTCCAAGTCTAGAATCATCATAAGGATTGTAGTCACCCTTTGTACGGTAATAGTATTTATTTCCTAATTTTATTACCTCTATTACTCTATGTATTATGTAACCTCCACCACACCTCTTGTAAACAACCACGTCCCCTACATGTATATCCTGTGGTGGAGGCTTGTATAGTAGTACTATATCGCCCTCAAGGAATAAGGGCACCATGCTTCTTCCACTAATTACTGCCATTGGCGCTTCAGCACCAGTTATGTATGGTGCAAAAACGTTTAGTAAGACGACTATTAGGATAGCAGAAACTACTCCTACATACTCTACTATCTTGCCCAAAGGGATTTAGACCTCTTGGAAACATAAATTAAGATAGAGTAATAAGTATGAGTGTTAAAATTACTCTTCTTCCTCTTCTAGTTCGTCTATATCAATTTCTATAATAGGTCCTTCTCTCTTAGTTGGAGGTTGTTTTGATCCGAGCTTTTTCTTACCACTAGCTGTTTCTACTTCTACCTCACTACCTCCAGTTTTTATTTTGCTTATAACAGCTCTCCATTTATTACCACAGTTAGGGCACTCAAACATACCCATAACAGTTATAGTGATTCTACCATAGGCATCAGGCATAGGTGCCACTAATTGCCATGTTCTATAAGGTTTGTCTACTCTTGTGCCACAAGAGGGACATACATAAGGGTCTCTTTTCCTTCTAGGCAATTTTTCCACCTACCTTTTCCTAGCTATGTTCTAGCTATTATAACTTTTAGTCCTCTGCTCCCAAATACTCTATACTTACGTCGTACTCCTCCAACTCCGACAATATAATCATTGTACTCTCATTTATCAAATCGTCTTTTATTGAATGATAGAGATTCCTTGGTACACTAATTCTTACATCATAGTTAGTGCTATTGCCTTCTATTTTTGTGACCACAACGTCAACATTCATTCCAGGTACACTTCCACGTTTTGTTTTAGATTTTATAATTTCCTTTATTTTTTCAGCAATTCTAGTAGTATGGCCTAGTGGTACTCCATTAACTTTCACTTTTAAATGAAGTGCTATCCTCCGTGAAGGTGTTTTCACTGGTTTAAGAAATACGTATCTATTGGGTACTCTTATTACGGAGCCATCGGGAGCTTCAAGTATTATTGATAAAGGTGTTATATCTGTGACTTTACCTTCATATTCTCCTATACGCACATATGTATCCTGTAGTATCATTTTACTTGCTAGTATAGTGTAGTAGCCCATTATGTTAGCAAAGAATTCCCACATCGAGAATAATATTGCTGCAAAGACTATGAATAATGGTATTAGTAGTGTTTCAACGCCAGTAAGAGTATATGCTATTGCTATTAATGCTACGATATATGTTGCCGTAGTAGTTATACTTCTTATCTTCATACCAACTGGTTTGGCTATTATACCTCTATACTCTAACCTGCTAACAATAACGCTAACTATCTTTGTAAACACAAGTGCTATGACAAGTATTACTGCTACTTCAATAAGTCCTAGTAACAACGGGTTTTCAAGTAAATGTGTGAGATAATCGTAGAGACCCCTAAGGAGTCCTACTATATCGGTAAGAGCTTGAGGTATGTTAGAATTATTTACCAACTATAATTCACCTGAATGCTTCTATAAAGGAGTCTATTTTATCTCTTCTTACTAACGCTATTATCTCATACCCTGCTTGTAGTTCAATAGCTTCTTCTGGATCTATAAACTTGTCTCCATCATATATTGCTAATATTTTACCGGTGTTTCTAGGGTAATTTACCTCGCTAAGTTGTTTACCGTAGCTTCTATCCATTTCTGTTATGGTGAATGATACAAGCACGTAATTACCTGTAAATGCTGGTACAAGTGTTGAAGCAATGTATTTGCCTTCAAGAAGTGACTGTATTAATTTTGCTGTTATGTAGGCTTCGTTCACTGGTTCAGCTACTTCAGCGTCCTCCATAAGTCTTGCAACTCTTTCGTCTTTGACTCTCGCAATTCTGTGTGTAACGTTGTAAACCTTAGCTATTAATGCTACAAATAAATTTACTTCATCTTTGTCTGTAACAGCTATAACTGCATCAAATCTATGTAGGTCTACTTCTTCATAGAGACGTGGATTGGTGGCGTCCATGTTTATAGCCATTACATCTGCTTCACGTGTCACGGCGTCACACTTATCTTTATCTTTATCAACCACTATTACCTCATTACCTCTGCTAGCTAGTTCCCGTGCAAGCTCCTTGCCTACTTGACCTGCGCCAACTATGAGTATTCTCAAGATTCCTAACCTCCTCTACCTAGGGCTTTAGCAATAACGACTATAAATGGGTATATTTCAAGTCTCCCAAGAAGCATTATTACGATGTATACAGCTTTAGCAGCATCAGGCATATGAGGACCTACCAAACCTACACTAAGACCAGTACATGTTTGGGCACTCGCGGTTTCAAATAGTACATCCACATAGCTAACATTTATCCCCTCATAGAAGTAAATGTATGCCGTTATAAGCGAACCTATAAGTAAGGTAGCAATATATAGAACAATGAATACTGATACCTTACGTACAACGTCATCGCTTATTATGCGGGTTCCAATCTTAGGAGCAAACATGGTCTTAGGTGGGAGTAGTATGCGTTTAACCTCCCATCCTACAGCCTTTAAGAATACTACTAATCTATAGATTTTAATACCAGCTGATGTAGAGGAGGTACTGCCACCTATAACCATTAATGTAACAAATAACATCTTTGCTATATCAGGATACTCAACAATACTTGCGACTTGGAAACCCGTATTAGTTAAAGCAGATATTGCATGGAATAATGACTCAGTATATAATCTAAAATCTAATACCTTAAGATTATGTGATAGAACTACATAAGTTAGGCTACCGCCAACAAAAGCTATTATGAGTAAGGTTTTTACCTCAACACTACCAAGGAAACGTTTAAACCCTTCTCTTCGTAGACGTGAATAATCAACGAAGTTTATTGCCCCCATAATCATTGATAGGATTGCTGCATACCATACAGCTAATGAACCATAGAATCCTACGCTTTTAGCATGTGTAGAGAATCCTCCAGTACCAACACCTGTCATTGCATGGTTTATTGCATCGAATAAGTTCATGCCGGATAAGTAGAGAGCTAATGTTGCTATAATCGTAATGTACACGTATATTTTTAGCATGGCTATAATTGTGCGTTTAATACTTGGCTCTATTCTCTCCTCCCTACCTTCAGCTAGGGCTAGCCTTGCAACGGTTACACCTCGTGCAAAAAGTGCTAGTGATATAACTACTACGCCTAAGCCTCCAACCCATTGCATAAGGCTTCTCCAAAGGAGAACGGTTTGAGGCATAGCCTCAGGTTTAGTAACCATAGTTAGTCCTGTACCGGTAAATCCGCTTACGCCTTCAAATAGGGAGTCGAGTAAGGGCATGCCCGTACTTAAGTGTAGTGTTATACCGCCAATAACAGGAATTATTATCCATGCGAAGACTGTTAGGACTACAGC
>CAYUVB010000038.1:8121-15189 GCA_964448055.1 uncultured Desulfurococcales archaeon
TTAATTCCCAGAGTCCAACGAATCCATACCATATCATCCTTTTAGCCTTGATAATAAGTAATAATGTACATACTAAATACACTATGATGGATATTGCCAATAATACGAGGCCAGAATCATAGCCTAGGATAAACGTATGAATCGCATAGGCTATAGAGGGTAAGGCATTGCTAGTGGCTAGGATAAGCAAGAATCCCGTTTCATTGGATAGTTTGTCTTCAAGTAACATGTGAAGCAGTGGCGAGATTATTATGGTCATTAATGTAGTTACTAAGGCAGTCCAGTAGACATCAACCATACTGGGTGTTAGCTTCAATTTCACTAACACCGCTCTATGGTAACTGCAATAGATAAATACCCTTCACACAATCACTTATCTTAAGCATATGGTAGGGTTAATTAAAATGCTTGTGTATGAGTTAGATGAGTTGTTCAAAATAGAAAAGATAAAAGCTAGATGGATACTTGATTCACGTGGTAGGCCTACAGTAGAAGTAGAAGTACTTACACGTGGGGGCGGATGGGGTAGAGCAGCAGCACCAGCAGGTGCTTCTAGAGGCAAACATGAAGCTCTAGAATTAAGGGATGGTGGTAAAGAGTTCAAGGGTTACGGTGTTCTTAAGGCCGTAGAAAACGTGAACAAAATTATAGCTCCAGTACTAATAGGCATGGATTCTCGTAAGCAGAGAGACATAGATAATAAAATGATAGAACTAGATGGAACGCTCAATAAAAGCAGACTTGGCAGTAATGCTGTAGTGGCTACAAGCCTAGCAGTAGCCAAAGCTGCAGCTGAAACCTATGGTCAACCATTGTTCATGTACCTTGGGGGTAGGAATGCTAGGGTTCTACCTGTACCATTAATGAATATAATAAACGGAGGAGTACATGCTGGTAATAACCTGGATATACAAGAATTCATGATAGCCCCAGTTGGTGCAGATAGTTTTAGTGAAGCAATTAGAATAGCAGTAGAAGTATATTATGAACTAAAGAATTTACTCAAAGAGAAGTATGGTTCATTAGCTATAAATGTTGGGGATGAAGGAGGTTTTGCACCACCATTAAACACCACTCGTGAAGCACTTAACGTATTAATGGATTCAATAAAGAGGGCGGGATATAAACCAGGTATAGATGTGGTTCTAGCACTAGATGTAGCTGCATCACAGCTCTATATAGCTGAAGAAGACAAGTATAATTTAGATGGTAAAAGATTCTCCAGGGATGAGCTACTTGAATTCTATGAGGAATTAGTAGAGGAATATCCCATAGTAAGTATAGAAGACCCATTACACGAAGAAGACTTCGTAGGATTCAGTGAATTGACTAAAAGGCTAGGGTCGAAGATACTCATAGTAGGAGATGACTTATTTGTAACAAATCCAGCCAGACTTAGACAAGGAATAGAGGTTGGTGCAGCAAACGCTATCCTAATAAAAGTTAATCAGATAGGTACATTAACTGAAACTATCGACGTAGTAAATCTAGCACATATCAATAACTATAAAGCTATAATAAGTCATAGAAGTGGTGAAACCGAGGATACAAGTATATCGCATATAGCAGTAGCACTTAACACAGGTTTAATTAAAACTGGTGCTCCAGCAAGAGGTGAAAGAACAGCAAAATATAATGAGCTACTGAGAATAGAAGAACTATTAGGGGGTGAAGCAGTCTATCCAGGTATAAGGGTGTTTCCACGTAAGAAATATTAGAGACGACAATACTATGATGAGGGTTAAAAGCGCAGAGCCACATAACCTGGGCTATGAAGAAAGCCAGGCTGCTGAACACTATAACTAAATTAATCATTTAACCACTTAAACCCTCTATGATTTCTCCCTCTATGGTATCTGCATAGTAATCTACTAGTTTTCTAGGGGGTATACTGGTATAACTAGCACATTCATTTAAGGCTCTATACAAGGAATCTAATACATCCTCTATGTAGGCATGTACTAAAGGATCATTCTTGTATTCGTTTGAAAGTCTTTCAAGAAGTCTTAAACTTATACTAGCATTTAATGCAAACACGTTCACGCTGTGCGAAGCAAGTAATAAGTCAACTATACGCTCTAAGATCCTCTGAGAATATTCAAACAGTATCACTTTGTCGTGACCCACGTTTAGTTCGCGTGATGCATTCTCCCTTACTTCGAACACGTTCTTTAGTCTCAATGTATTATACACTATCTCAGCTACGAGTGCTCTTAAGGGTCTAGGAACACGTATTACGTCCCTTAATCTTTCGGTAACACCCATGTAGTCAATAGGTATCTCTTGCAATACTTTGTCCTCCGATAATAAGATTGCTAAGTGGTTTAGTATAAGACCTGTATCCCCTATGAATATGTTAACTAACATCTAGACCCCTAGCTCTTATAAATCCTGGCATGATGTAAGAATCTCCTTTGAACCCTAGACTTAGGTGTACAAATCATGGTACTCATGGTAGATGAGGTAGAACGATACATAGGTTTAGAAGTAAAAGACCCCTATGGTAGAAAGGTTGGCAGAATAGTAGCAGTATATAGTGAAGTAGATGGGTCGGTTACTGGGGTGGAACTAGAAGTAAATGAGGATACATTTACAACAATACCAGTTAGTAGAATAAAAATAAACGATGACGGTGAGCTACAAATTATACCTGAATGGAAAGCTGAAGCTTTAAGCTTAATAAAACAATTAGATAAGGCCAAGAGAAGAATTAAGGCATTAGACGATTTGTACTCCAAGAACGAGATACCACGACACGCCTACGATGAATTCAGGAAGAAAGTTGAAAGAAACTTATCAATGTTAAAAATTAAGGCGAAAGAAGTAAAACAAATGCTTAAGAAGCGTACTAATCAACTAGAAGACACAATAATACAGGTAGAGAAGGCTATAACAGCACTTAAGATGAGCTATCTAGCAGGTGAATTATCAGAAAAGGGATACAAAGCAGCAATAGAAGCACTAAGGCAAGCTAAGGATAAAGCAGTTGAAGAAAAAGAGGATATTAAAAAGATACTTAACAGAATAGAGAATCTAGAAAGAGAACCAGTTGAGATAAAATTACCATCGAGTCAATCTAAACCTGTCGAAACTAAACCTAAAGTAGAGGCTCCAGCAACATCTGAAACACCTATACTGGTTCAAGTACTTGAAGGGTAAGTTGATGGATATTTTATCTTCCAAGTTTTGTTTTCCATCTATTACTCTTAGAACCAAAACCTATTTCAACCTAATCATCGGTGAAGTAATGTGGAGGTATTAACACAGTATACCAGTGGTAGTGGGGCGAGTAGTTGGTTGAGAATATTTAGAGGCTTATTTGGTTCTAGGGAACAAGGCGATAAGGACTTTAGGGATTTTAAGAAGAAGCTTATTGAAGCTAAGGTGAAGCTTCAGGAAACAATGCAGAGAATAGATGAAGCATTAAATAAGCTAAAACATAGGGATTCCCAACTGTTTTCAAGTGCTGTTAAAGCCTTAGCTTCAGGAGATGAAATAAAAGCCAGTATCTATGCAGGCGAGGTCGCGGAAATAAGAAGAATTATGAAGACTCTCACAACTGTTAAATATGCTATTGAACAAGTCTCACTTAGACTTGAAACAATTGAAGCATTAGAAGATGTAGGTGTTTCTCTTGCACCGTTAATACCAGTAGTTAAAAGCATAAGGGAACAAGTATCACAACTTATACCTGAGGTTACATCACATCTAGATGAAGCATTAAATAGCATGCAGGAAGTAGTATCTGTTACGGCTAACGTACCTGAACGTACAATGTTACCTATAACTATGTCCCCTGAAGCAAGAAATATATTTGAACAAGCTAGGCAGAAAGCTGAGCAAGAATATAGTATTGAGGAAACAATTAGTCTCCAAGGATTATCTCATATGAAGGATCTTGTCGAGAAGGTTAACGCTAAGATAAAAGAAAAATTACGTGAGGAGAAGACACCCACATTGATGCCACAAGCATTAGCCATAATGGTTCCTCGTAAATTATCATTTGATGATATTAAGCGTGGAGTTTTAGACTACATACGTAGCCATAGAGGATTCTTAGACATAGCTGATTGTGCTAGAAGACTCAATGTTCACCCAAGTGATGTACGTAGGGCACTAGAAGCCTTAATAAAGGAAGGGAAGATTAGGGTAATTAGTTAATTAAAGACATACAGAATCATTATCTTATTGGAAGCTTAGTTTATATCACGTTTAAGCTACGATATTTGGGAACACTGTATACCTCCTTACATAATACCGTTCAAGACGAAGGGGCAAACCGTTTTTAGCGGTACATGTTTGCTCAAGAACTCTATACGGATACTTGTCTTTGTAATAGGTGGATTCTAGCCTTGAGCACAGCTATATATCTTGAAGAAGCGGCTAGGCAATATGCTCTTAAAGCAGTCAAGGCTGATCAGAAAGGAGAGTATGAATCGGCAGCAAAATACTATGAAAAAGCTGCTGATATATTAGAGAGACTCATCCGATTATACCCGGATATACCCTTCAAAGAAACCTATGTGAAAATGATACGTGAATATCGTAGGAGAAGTAAGCATCTAAGAGAAATAGCTAAACGTAAAGTTAAAGCCGTAGGAGGAGATGAAGAAGACGAAGAGATAGAAATAGATGAAATAATTCTAACACAGAAACCAAGCATTACATTTGATGATATAGTTGATTTAGAAGAAGTTAAACAAGCTATACGTGAAGCAATAGTGTATCCTGTTAAAAGACCGGATCTATTCCCTCTGGGATGGCCTAGAGGGATATTATTGTTTGGTCCACCAGGTTGTGGTAAAACCATGGTGGCAGCAGCGGTGGCGAATGAAATAGATGGAGTATTCTTCCATGTAGATGCAGCAACAATAATGTCTAAGTGGCTTGGTGAAGCAGAAAAGAATGTATCAAGAATATTTCGTAAAGCTCGCGAAATAGCTGTTAACGAAGGTAAGCCAGCAATAATATTTATCGATGAAGTAGACGCACTTCTAGGGGTATATCAAACAGAAGTAGGTGGTGAAGTCAGGGTTAGAAATCAATTCCTTAAAGAAATGGACGGTATAATGGATAAATCATTTAATTATCATGTTTACGTTATAGGTGCAACAAATAAGCCTTGGAGATTAGACGAAGCTTTCATAAGGAGATTCCAGAAGAGAATCTATGTGCCACCACCAAACTTTGAAGCTAGAATAGAATTGTTTAAGTATTATACATCTAAGATAAAACTTGATGAGACAGTTGACTTAGTTGAACTAGCTAAATTAACGGAAGGCTATAGTGCAAGTGATATAAGGGACATAGTACAAGCAGCTCACATGAGGACAATTAGAGAATTCTTCGAGAAAAACAATGGTATTGGTGAACCTCGGCCCGTGTCGATGGATGACTTCATGGAGATACTGAAGGTACGTAAGCCAAGCATTGATCATTCGATGATAGAAGCCTATGTTAAGTGGTATGAGAAATTCAAGGCACTCTAGAAATGGGGGTCAGCTACCCGTAAACATTCAACTCCTCCGACAACACCTTGATGTTTCTGATGGTCATAATTGTCACATCCCAAATGGCACACCCATGGTGCAGTTCGTACTATAAAATAAACTGGAATATTCCAGTTATATTAGTATAACTGGAATACGCGCACATTACTCGGGTTACTCGGGTGGTTACCATAGCTTACGCTTCTTCTTACTGTTCTCGGATACAAGTTTCTTCAATATTCGTTTGAGTTCAGCTACCTCATGCTCCAATCGCTCAAGTCTCTCCGCAATATTGCCCCTAACGATATTGTCAAGGTAGAATACTAACGCGTTGCGCACAAGCTCACTAGCAGTCGCACCCTGACCAGCAGCCGCAGACATAATGTCCCGATACAACTCCTCATCTACTCGTATACATAAAGTACGGGTCCTAGGCATATAATACGAGTGTCAGGCAAACTATAAAACAAGTGTCATACAGAGTGCACACAACCGCCGAATAGAACATAAACAAACTCAACTCGTTATTCAGGGTACACCCTGACTACCATAAAAGTGCACACAGTTAACGAATAGCCATCAACAACGTCAATTACTCAGCGAAGTGCACACACAACAACAAGGTGCACACAATAAACGAAACGACAACAAACAATAGACAGGTTATATCTGTTGCCTACACTAGAATATTGATGCGGGGCGGGCGGGCAGGTCTAATTGTAAATGTGGAAACTAGCTATATAAGTCTGGCCGGTGTTATTAGCGCTGAACTCAAAGAATCGCACAACATTAACATTACTGAGGCCGGCATCCTTCGGAAGTTATGCGAAATAGAGAGTTTGGTTTCCCCAGGCACAATACGCTACGCGGCCCAGCACCCGCGTTCTCGGAAGGCTCGCGCGCTACGCGCACTACGAGTTCTTGTTAACTCCCCTAGATTCGTCGCAACAGCCGATATATGTCTAATGTATGCATGGATCCGATTAGCTACTGCACTGTGCACAAACATGACCATTGTTGATGTTGTTATACGGTTTGAAGAGCGCATAGACGTCTACAACCCCCGTATGCTCAGACAATTAATGCGTAAGCTAGCGCGCGAACTAGACGAATGGCTCTTAGTAATCATTGCTGGTGCAGGTCGCGTACAGAAAACCGAACCAGTAATTCACATTTTAGTCGCAACAGTCATGCCAATACACCTCTTGCGGGAACTAGTTCGGAGCGTTGCTCGGAGGGTCCTCGGAAGAAATGTTCAAGTTAGGCTCTCGCCCTCACAGAGCATTCAGCATTCAATAAACAAGGTCATATATGTCATGACCCACCATACCACATATACCCCAACACACCGAACACACAATCACCAACGAACAAGCAACAAAACACAACCTAGGATAAAAGAGAATATGAGAGTATGTGTACATCACAATCAGAGTTCATGTGAGTGTAGGACTTCTAGTTTCCAGATTAGAGAAAACTCGGATAAGCCTGGTAGTGCGGAGAATGCCGGGTGCTCGGGTAGCGCCGGCTCCGAAGGCCTGTACTTATAAGCTTCTGTCCCATTAAACAATATAGAGTC
>CAYUVB010000039.1:0-5777 GCA_964448055.1 uncultured Desulfurococcales archaeon
TATTGGTCCTAATGGTGCTGGTAAAACAACAACCCTACGAATAATAGCAACACTACTGAAACCCACTAAAGGTAGGGTTATAGTCTATGGATATGATGTTGAAAGGGAACCGGATAGAGTTAGAAGATTAATAGGCTACCTACCTGAGGAAGCCGGAGTATATGATAGGTTGAGTGGTTGGGAGAATCTATTATTCTATGCTAAAATATACGCTGAAAACGGGGACGAAGCTAAAAGAATAGCAATGTACGGTGCTAAGCTGTCTGGTTTAAGTGATAGGCTTAGGGATAGAGCTGAAACATATAGTAAGGGTATGAAGCGTAGACTTCTCTTAGCTAGGACATTAATGGTTAAACCTAAGTTAGCTATACTTGATGAACCTACAAGCGGGTTGGATGTATATGCTGCAGTAGAAGTACGTAGGCTTATTAAGAAATACATTGCTGAAACAAATTCAACTATTATTCTTTCAAGCCATAACATGCTTGAAGTAGAGTACCTATGTGATCGTGTAGCATTCATAGATAATGGTAGAATAATTGCCCTAGGGAAACCACGTGAGCTAAATGAAAGGTTTGGTGGGGAGAATCTGGAGGAGGCATTTGTTAATGCTGTTAAGGGTGCTAGAAGTTGAGGAAAATCAAGATCATACTGTGGAAGGAGTTTATAGATCTTTCAAGAGATTGGAGGACAATTATAAGTACCATATTATTACCATTGATAATTCTACCTCTACTAGGTTTAATGGCTTTTACCTTAACTAAAGAGCAGGTTGCGCAGATAATAATCATAGACGAGGATCAAGAAATAATAACCATCGGTAATAGCACTATCTCCTCAATGAACTTAACAAGCATTATAGAGAGTATTGCTAAAGAAAGGAACATAGCAATAGTACTAGCTAATAATTATACGAAAGCTGTTAAAGAGAATCCTTACTTCGATGTAGTACTCATTATACCCAAGGGTTTTATCTGGAATGCCACGAGTTTAAATGATACCGCATGGCTTAAAGTGATGATTAGAGTAGGATCAACCAAAGCAACTGAGGCCTTAAACGCTATTAGGAATGCTATAGAGAGGTTCAATGACATACTGGGTAGGATGAAAATAGAGTATCTTTCAGAACTAGCACGCGTTAAGGTAAAGTATGAGAGTATTCGAAGTCCAGTAAGACTGTCTGTACCCGAGTATGCTGGTATTGGAGGTAGACCTGCTAGTATAATAGATGAGCTTCGTGCCTATACTGCTAAGATACTAATGTTTGCATTATTGTTCATAGCTCCACCTATATCATCATTTATTTCCGACACCATTATAGGTGAGAAGGAGAGAAAAACCCTTGAAAGCCTATTAGCTACACCAATTCCACGTTTACAGCTATTAGCAGGTAAGATGTTTGCAGCAACAATACTAGGAGCACTTGCAGCACTTGCTGATATAATAGGTGTTGTAGGATACTTCTACATATTAACATTAAGCTATGGTGGAATACTACCATTCCTAGACCCGCAGTTGATACTAGTTCACTCAATAGTAGTGTTCATGACTAGTCTATTAACAGCATCAATGGTTTTACCATTAGTCCTAAGATCCAAGACCATACGTGGAGCTCAAGCTTCCTCTACAGCTATAACATCTATTGCAATGATAGTATATTTCGCAGTATTATTCGTTGACATACCCAAACTACCACCGATAATACTATCAATACTATACCTCATACCATTTACTCATCCAGCACTCATAGTATACAACTATGTTAACGACCAGGTATTCCAAGCACTAGTACATGCACTAATAACAATAGCTATCTCAATACTATTGATGATAATATCAACAAAACTATTTCAATCAGAGAAAATACTTACATCAAAATAGGAAGTCGTATAATCCGTATAATTAGGCAAGATTGAGGCTATAATACTTACAACTGATAGTAGGATTAGGGAAGTAGTGGGCGATAAATGTAAGTATATAGTAGTACAAGGAATATAGTGTTTAGAGGAGTAAGGTCTTGAAGCTAATAGTCCTTGGTGTAAGAAACCTAGGCAAGTTACTTAGCTATTTAGAGGAGAAAGGGTACATGGTAGAAGAAGCGACAAATATGGTGTTAACGGATAATAGCGAAGTTGGTGAATGGGAGATAAAGGATAAGGATGGAAAAACTATAGGTAGAATCCTAGCACATTATATAAGACACTACTATGCAGCTATCAGGGAGCTTCCAAGTACTGCAAGTGACAAGGAGATATTGGAAAGACTCCTAAGAGCAAAATATGTTGATGAAAAATGGAGTAGTCCAGTGGAACCCGTAATAGTGATAGGTATGGACGAGTTATCAAGTATACTAGATAAATACGTTGACGATTACCCTAATGATAAAGCAAAGTTATTAGTAGAACAATACTTCATAGATGGAGGCATAAGAGTTATGACAAGATTAGCTAAGAAGGTAATAGAGAATCTGGGAAAGGATACAAGTACTACTAGTGGAAACAGTAATAGTGGAGGCAATGATGAAGGCTCAATAAGCAGAACTGGTGAAGAAGGATCAACCGGCTGAGCCACAGCCATAAAACATAAAACTTGTACAGGTGTTTAAAGCTGATACCTGTACTCAAGCCTGTTAAGGAGCTTGGATCACGTGGAATAGAGTACTGTATTAACAAGTGCTTAGGTGGAGTAGAAGGTTACGGGGTATTAGTTTGGACTCCCATGAGAGAGGTTGTAGTAGAAAAACTTCAACGTGGTAAACCTAACCAGTTCTACGTAGACTACTACTTTTACCCTAAAGCAAGTGATTCTAGGTCAAAGCTATTCTTGTTAAAACTTAAGCTACAGGGCAAGATTATTGAATTGGAACCTCCACGTAATACCATTATTCTTAACCCAGAACACATGGATCCATCAATTATTGTAGGTGAGGTACATAACCTTTACCGCGAGGTTAAGGCGAAAGTTAATCAGTTATACATGGAGTTCTCAATGATTCCTAGGAGGCGTGGTAGTGAGAGGAGGAAGAAGAGAGCAGAAATAGCTGCTCACGAAATCCTTCTGGATATAGTGAAGAAGATTCTACATGATCCAGAGAGACCTGGGGAGCATATCGTTAAAATGGGTAAGACTATCTGGGCGCCTATTATAATAGCTAGGTCTTCAATGAGTGAAAAAGATACTATAGTAGTATGTCAAGCCTATGGTAAGCTCAGAATTGATAAAGCTTATACTTATGCTGGTCAAATAGATGATAGAGTTAAGAAAGAATATGTTAAACTCCTAGAGAAACCAATATAAGTCTTCTATATTCCTACCCCTTAGGTTAGTGTACCGTGGTGGTACGTAGAAGGGCTGTACACTATCTAATACTATGTTATCGTATACTAGTGGCAGTTATAGATATAGTAATAGTAGCCGTAGTCGCAGCATTAACAGCTATGACTATATACCAGATTCTAAGAGATCTAATCGGACTATACGCTGGAGGAGAAATACAACCAACAATAATACTGAGCAATGCATTCCTCCTAATAGTCTATGCAGAAATAATACGAAGCATGGTTATAGCACGTAGAAGACCAGAAATGTACCTCATAGGTATAGCTGAAGCAGGTTTCGTGATATCAGTTAAAGAAATAATAACATCAATAGTAGTGGGGGGCAATATCCCAGCTTCTCATGCCAACTATATCAGCTTTAGCCTTAGCAGTAGTACTATGGATACTGTATAAACACGTATTGCCACTTCGGAAAGAAAAGAAAACATTAATTCGTAGGAAAAAGAGTAGCCAAGCAGCTCAGTATAGCTAGAGAAACCTCGTAGTCAGAGTGTGATGAGTTCATGACACTAGACCTAATATTACATAAAATATCGGTTAAGACCAATGGTTGGACAGCTATGGATTTAACAGAAGATATTCAAAGAATAGTATATGAGAAGAAACTAAAGCATGGAGTTGTAATAGTATTCACACCAAGTAAAAACGTTGTAGTAACCACAATAGAATATGAGCCGCAGTTACTAGGAGACCTAGAATCACTTATAAAGAAGCTTGGTGGACCAAGTAGTATAGTTGAAGCATTGATAGGTAAAACGACAACAATACCTGTAGTAAACAGTAACTTGGAAACTGGCACGTACAAGAGAATAGTCCTCATAGACCTAAGCAATGAACCTGGAGACAAAGAGGTGGTAATAGTACTTGAAGGCATATATCATTAAATTCATGATAACTACTCATGGGCCTATGAGCTACTTTCCACTACGTAGAATAATAGAAGAGTACATAAAAGAAACCGGACTAGAAAAAGGCTTGGTAACAATATCAGTTAAAGGAGCAACACCAGGAATAATAATAGTCGATAAAAGCGAAATACAATCAATAGACCATGCATTAAAAGAGCTAATACCAGTAATAGGTTGGGAACATGGAAACGCCTATGCACATCTAAGGTCAACAATAATGTCAACGACGCAAACAATACCCTTCATTAATAAACGATTAGTTCTCCCACAATCTCACCAAGTATACCTAGTAGAAACAAGACCAGTATATAATCACCAAAGAACAATAATATTATACATAAGAGGGAAATAGTAACATAAAATAATGGAGTATATATGTGATCAATAACCATAGGTAAAGGCGTCGGCTCGCTCCACCAAATTCTTCACATATCTGAAACGTCCCTGCCTCCTCATCCGCCAATAGAATACTATGACATTAAAACTAATAAACATATACTAGGAATAACAAAGATGAGGGGATGAGGTGATTTTCGGGGAACCCGAAGCCACATCCCCTGGAAGGGATGTGGTAGCGGTTACCCCACCGACCCATAAGACAAATTATGTTAAACAATCTCTGTCGTAAAATTAAAATTAATTCCATACACGTGAATTAATGCTGGTGTTCTAAGGTCTTGACTAATCGCTTAAAAGGGCTAATAGCATTACTTGGAACAACAATATTATGGGGTTCATCCTTCCCAGCCATTAAAATGGTTATGGGTCTAGTAGATGAATACACGTATACGTGGCTTAGAGGATTAATAGCTCTCCTAGGCCTTACACCTTATGTTCTATACAGGTATTTATCGTCTAAGAGAATAGGTATGCGTGTTATTAAGGGTGGATTACTAGCTGGTATAGCTTACTCATTAGGTATATGGCTGCAGGGCTGGGGTACAAAGTATACAACAGCTACTAACTCAGCATTCATAACAGGGCTTAACGTGGTATTTGTACATGTTTATGTAGCTTTAAGGCAACGTGAATATAATTGGAGGCTCTTATTATCACTTATACTAGCATTAACAGGACTTTACTTCCTAACCAACCCTGCTACAAGCTTCAACGTAGGCGATTTACTAGTTCTGCTTGGAGCATTTATGTGGGCAGCACAAATAATAATAGTATCAATGTATTCTAAAGAAGACCCCTTAATGTTTACTTTCTATGAAGTTATGCCTGCATTATTATTCATAGCACCAAGTATTATTACTAGGAATTTCGTAATGCCTTCAATACCTGCACTATTCCTTCTAACCTATCTAGCCCTGGTATGTAGTAATGCTGCATTTGCTCTACAAGTATATGGTCAAAGATATATTAGCCCAGCTGTAACAGCAATAATATTCTTATTAGAACCCGTATTTGCTGCATTATTTGCATACATTGTTTTAGGCGAACTACTTAAAGGTATACAAGTACTAGGCGCTATACTCATACTCATAAGCATGTTTATAAGCACTACAGCTGAATTCAAATCAGTGCG
>CAYUVB010000039.1:5877-14984 GCA_964448055.1 uncultured Desulfurococcales archaeon
GTTATAAGCCCAGGTATCATTACTCTTTTCTCGATGTTCTTCATGGTACGTGTTATTATGAGTGATAGCGTTAGGTATATTATTGCTATTATAGTGTATATTTCTAAATATGCGAATGTTTCTGCTCCTATGATTTTTCCCGCATATACTAGTTCTACTACTGTTAGGAAATAGGCTATCGATGAGTACTTTAGCAGGTATACTAGCTCGTTAGTTAATGCTGGTATAGATGAACGTAAAGCTATTGGCATTACTATGGATGTTATGGCCTGCCAACGTGTCATACCAATAGATAATGCAGCTTCCCACTGACCTCTAGGGACTGCTTTAATAGAGCTTCGTAGATATTCTGACTGATATGCTGCGCTATTAAGCCCCATGCCTAAAAAGGCAGCTATTAGAGGGTCAAGTATAATCCCTATCCTCGGTAACGCATAGTACACTAGGAATAGTTGGAGAAGCATCGGCGTGCCACGAATTAATTCCACATACGATGCTAAGATTAAGCGAAGCGGTCTTGGACCATAAACTCTTCCAACAGCTATGAGTGCTCCGAATACAAATCCCATGATAAATGATGTAGCTGTTAAGACAAGTGTGTTTTTAAGACCTTCAAGGAACATGGGAGAATAATTGTATACTACTTCAATTACTCTTTCCATGAAGCTCATGCTACTCTACCTAGAATACTATTAATGAACCTCTTGGTCCGCTCATGTTTAGGATTTCTTAATATTTCCTCTGGTGAACCTCTTTCCACTATAACACCATTATCCATTATCATTATCTCATCTGCTGCTCTTAAAGCAAAACCCATTTCGTGAGTTACTATGAGCATTGTTGTCCTGTTCCTTGCAAGCTTCTCTATTACTCTTAGTACTTCGCCGACTAGCTCTGGGTCCAAAGCTGATGTAGGCTCATCCATTAATATTATTGAAGGCTCCATAGCTATAGCACGTGCGATAGCTACACGTTGTTGTTGTCCTCCAGATAGTTGTGCAGGATACTTGTGCCATAACTCTTTTCCTATACCAACCATTTCTAATGCCTCTATAGCTTTACGTGTTGCTTCTTCCTTGGGCATTTTCTTTACTTTTATGAGCCCTATTCTGACGTTGTCTAGAGCTGTTAAATGCATGAATAGATTAAAGTGTTGGAATACAAAGCCTATCTTTTGCCTAATACTGCTAATGCTTTTAGATGGATGAGGGAATACTTCATCGCCTTCAAGCTCTATTCTACCCTTATCTGGTCTAACTAGGAGGTTTATACATCTCAGCAGGGTTGATTTACCAGCTCCGCTAGGACCCATTATGACCTTTACTTCACCTCTTCTTACTTCGAATTCTACTCCTCGTAGAACTTCCGTTGTACCATAGCTCTTCCATAGATTCTCTACTCTTAGTACTACATCCTTCATTAACCCCCACCTCCTAGGCCTGGTATAGCGTATCTACGGTAAAGGTATTCTGAGATGTAGCTTACGGTAAGGGTCATGACCAAGTATATTAATCCTATGAATACTAACGGGGTTAGGTAGTCAAGAATAACCTGTGCAACATGAATGGCTTGGGTAAATATTTCTGCAACACCAATAGCATACGCTATTGAGGTATCCTTTAGGTCTATGGTGAACTGGTTTACGAGTCCTGGAATAGCTATCCTAAAAGCCTGAGGGACTACTACGTAAAGAAACGCTTGTCCTCTAGTCATACCTATGGATAATGCTGCTTCTAGTTGACCAGCTGGTATTGATGATATTGCTCCACGTATGATCTGTGATTGATACGCCAGACTTCTAATACCTATAGATACTATTGCAGCGTGAACAGGATCTAATGACATACCTAGCTCAGGTAACCCAAAGAATACTATGAACATTATTACTAATAGAGGGGTACCACGAATAACTTCCTCGATAAGTGATGCTGCTGAAGCTATAGGTTTAGGAGCATATACTTCAAGAAACGCAAGAAGTGTTCCAAAAACTAATCCTATACCAAACCCTCCAAAAGCCAATATTATGGTATTTGGTAAGCCGTTGAGGATTACTGGTATGTAGTTAGTGAATTCAGATAAAAACAATGGTATTCGACCTAGAGAGGACTTAGGTTACCTCCCTCTGTTATCCTGCTGATCCAAAGTACTTCTCTATAAGCTTATTCCACTCTGGGCTATTCTTTACCTCATGTAGAGCCTTATTGAGGGCTTGTAGTAGTTCTGTTTCACCTTTCCTTACAGCGAAGCCGTATTGTTCACCAGTCTTTATTATTGTTGCTATTGTTACGGGGTATTTTTGTTCAAACATTTTAGCTACAGGACTATCTACTACTACAGCATCTATTCTACCGTTAACTAGGTCTTGAACTGCTAGGACGAAGGATGAGTACTCTTTTACGTTTATATTAAGGCCATGTTCTTCAGCATAGCTCTTAACGTAGTCTGCTCCAGTAGTACCTGTTTGAACACCAACAGTTTTACCATTAAGGTCGTCAATAGACTTGGGCATAAAGCCCGAATCCTCCCTTACAAGTATGGCTTGATCGGCTTCCCAGTATGGGTCAGTGAAATCCACAACCTTCTTTCTCTCCTCGGTAATGGTCATACCAGAAGCTATTACATCGATTTTACCTTGGGTTAATGCTGGTATTAGTGAGTCGAAGTCCATGGTCACTATCTTAATGTCCTTGTAACCAGCTTTCTGAGCTAATAATAGTATTAGGTCTATGTCAAAGCCTACTACATTACCCTCCTCATCTATGTATTCAAAGGGTGGGAAGTCTGGTGATGTCCCTACAACCAAGTACTCCTTAGTTGGTGCTTGACTAGTTGCGAAATAGTATGCAAGGCCGGCAATAACAATTACTACTATTACGGCTACCACGACTAGGAGTAGACGGTTCAAGACACACCTACCCCACTAAACTTATCATAGTAGCAAGGATTAATACTTTTCTCCATGCATTAGGAATATATATATTAACTGAGAAGACCAATAAGCTGAATTAAAAAATCAATGAGCTATAATTAAATTAGTATTAGGTATTGATTCATCTAGTTAACTCTTCTAATACCTTTCTTTTCCCTACCTCAATTACTTGTCTCAGCTCATTGTAAAGATTTCTTCCCTTAGAATCAATCGTTACTATCATAGGACCAAGATTTTCTACCTCCAAGATCCACATAGCCTCAGGAATACCTAGATCAAGCCAATAAACATTGATGATCTTCTTTACAGCCTTCGCGCCTAGTGCACCACATCCTCCTGGAAACAATGCTACTATGCATTTATGTTCCATGCATGCTTTAGCGGTCTTCTCTCCCATGAAACCTTTACCTATAATGACCCTGACTCCTGTTCTCTCTATGAATTCTGCTTCATAAGGTTCCATTCTCATGCTAGTGGTAGGGCCTATAGATACTATTTTCCACTCATTTCCAATTCTACGTACTATAGGACCTGCATGAAATAGTGCTAACTCTCTAAGATTTATCGGTGGCTCTATTCCTTCTTTAACTACCTTTTTATGTATCGCGTCTCTAGCGGTTACTATTATCCCAGAAACATATAGTATATCGCCTACATTTACGTCAACTATATCGTCACTATTAATTGGTGTTCGTATACTATGGATCCTAGTCAAATCCATCCCCTTAACCCATGACTAGTAATCTCGTAGAATCTATTAGCATGTAGCTTCATGTATCCTCTTCTAAGAGCCCAACAACTAATGGATAAGCCCACAGCAAATGTTGCAGGGTGTCTTGCAGAGTATTCTACGTGTACATCAAGTACGCTAACTTTTCCTCCAAGTCCTTGAGGACCAATATTAAGTTCATTTAATGCTTGTAAGAGTCTTTCTTCAAGATCTTTAACTCTTTTATCTGGGTGTCTATGACCTATTGGTCTAAGTAATGCTCTCTTTGATAGAATTGCTGCTATTTCAGCTGTAGCACCAATACCAAGACCTATTACGAGAGGAGGACAAGCATTTACACCATACTTTGATATGGTGTCGACGACTAGTTTTATAAGTGATTTGTATCCTTCTATTGGTGTGAAAACCATAGCTCTACCGGGTAAACTACTTCCTCCACCAGCAATATACAATCCTACTTCAAGTAAGTCGCTACGCGGAATGAGTTCAACTTCGATCCAGGGTACGTTCACTCCAATATTATCACCAGTATTGACATTGGTGAAGGGATCTACTGCATTAGGTCTAAGAGGTATGGTATGGGTGGCTTCTCTTACAGCTTCAATTATTGCATCATAAACATAGTCTATATAAGGAGATCTTGTACCTACTTTCACAAAGAACATTAGAATACCGGTATCTTGACATAAAGGTATGTTGTTCTTAGAAGCCTCCTCGATATTCAAGAATATCGCGTCATATATTTGCTTAGCTATAGGTGAAGACTCCTGCGCGTATGCTTTCTTCAAAGCTTCAACAACATCCATTGGAAGCTTAGTAACAGTTAATTCTATTAACTTAATAAGAGCCTTAACCAAGGATTCCTTCATGGACATATCAAACTGGCACCTTCTCATCATATATCGCTACGATGTATTATGTAGGTATCAGACTTGAAACTACCTTATAGCGTTATTAAAAAGTAATAGTTTAATTTAGAAGGATTAGCTAAATTTTATGTATATGTATTAAACAAATAGTAACTCCTTAGTATAAGGTGTTAATATTTCTGCTTTGTTCTTCCTTACTAGTACTGTATCCTCTATTCTTACTCCTCCAACACCTCTTATGTATACTCCAGGTTCTATGGTTATAACTATGCCCTCTACGAGAACCTCTTCCACGCCCGAAGCTATTCTTAGTGGTTCATGTATGTCTAAGCCTACTGAATGCCCTGTTGAGTGTATGAAGTATTTGTCTAAGCCATATTTTCTAAGAATGCTTCTAGCAGCTTCATCTACTTGATGTGCTCTTACACCTTCCTTTACCTTATCTACTGCTTCTTCTTGTGCCTCCTTTACTGCTAGGTATATTTTCTTTAGCTCACTTGACGAGGTTCTTACAAATACAGTTCTAGTCATATCAGAATAGTATCCATTATATCTTGTCGTTAAGTCTAGGACTACTGGTTCTCCTTCCTTAATAACTTTCGTAGTTGCTCTTCCATGAGGCATGGATGACCTTTCTCCTGATGCTACTATAGGGTATATGTCAGTATAACCTCCTTCCATTAATGCTTCATATATAGCTGTAGCTGCAACATCTTTTTCACTTACTCCAGGTTTTACATATGATATTGCTTTGTCCATTACCTTTACGAGTATACTACAGCTTTTCCTTATGTATTCTATCTCACTTGGAGTTTTCACTAATCTACTCTTCCAGATAATCTTAGTTGCATCAACCAATGAAATATTATCTGGTAGTAATGATTTAATTTTCTTCAACGTCGATACAGAGACAATATAGCCTTCATATCCTACCTTACCCTCAATACCTATAGTCTTGATCACCTTCGCGATAGCTTCTTCTATGGTTCCTAAATAATAATCCTTGTCTATAGGTAGCTTGTATGAAGAATACAATGTTATCTTAGGAGAATACGATATGGTTTGAGCTCTTTCCTCTTCTAAAACATGGGTTACTACATATACCTTTCCATCACTAGTTAGTATTAATGCTGAGTAATCTAATTCCATGTCAGTTAGGTATATGAAGTTCTGTTTACTTAGAACAATCAATGCATTTATGTCTTCTTCTTTAAGAAGAGCTGATAGCTTATTTACCCTATCTAGAACCATGTTTATTCTCCTCGCTTTACCTATGCAGTATCTTTTAAGATACTTATTTATAGTATTGCCTTGACAATTAAATTCTTGGTGTTATAGTCGTTGAGTGAACGTATTTGGATATTAAGGGATTATAGTGCTTGTAGTGGTTGTAGGTTATGTGAAATTGCTTGTTCACTAAAGCATGAAGGGGTTATATGGCCTGCAGCTTCCAGGATAAAAATATTTGAAATTATTCCAGGATTACCCATACCTTACTTTTGTGTACAATGCCCTGATTATCCCTGTGTATCGGCATGTCCTACAAAAGCATTAAAAGTTGATGATAAGACTGGTGCCGTACTAGTTGATGAAGGCCTATGTATTCTTTGTGGTAAGTGTATTGAAGCTTGTCCTGGAAAAGTTCCTAGAATAGTTAAGAACAAGGCAGCTGTTATAATATGTGATTTATGTGGAGGAGACCCCGAATGTGTTAAGGTATGTAGTAAAGCTGGATATAATGCATTAAAGGTGATTAAACACCCTAATAACGATATAGTTAAACACTACCTAATTGACCCTGAAAAGATCTCCAAGTATATTCTTGCCAAATACAGGAAGGGTGTTTAAGAATGTATGGCATACACGGTAAGTACCTGGAAATAGACCTAAGTAGTGAGAGGAGTAGAGAAGTAAAGCTACCATTAAGGATATTCCGTATGTTTATTGGTGGACGAGGACTAGCCACCTATATCCTTTGGAAAGAGCTAGGTAGTAAATGGGAGAAAGTAGATCCCCTTGGGCCAGAAAACCTGTTAATAGTAATGACTGGGCCTATGACCGGATATTATCCAGGAATAAAGTTAACCATTAGTGGTAAGAGCCCTCAAAGCAATGGTGTTGTCGGCTCTGCTATATCGTCAGAAGTTGCTGTAGAACTTAAGGCAGCTGGCTACGATGGAATAGTTATCCGGGGAACTGCAAAGGATCCTGTATACATTTACATAGAGGACGATAAAGTTGAGATAAGATCAGCTGAAAAACTATGGGGTAGGCGTGGACTAGAATTCCTTAAAGCATTAAAAGATGAACTACGCAGTGAGCCTAGGTGGGGACTAGAGCCTCCTCCACCAGCACTATACATTGGCCCTGCAGGTGAAAACAAGGTTAGAACAGCAGCAGTTATGAGTAAACTAGCACATGCAGCAGGTTATGGTGGTTATGGAGCAGTTATGGGTTCTAAGAAGCTTAAAGCAATTGTAGTAAAAGGTAACGGTCCATTACCTAGAGCCGCTAAACCCGACAAACTAGAGGAGTTAAAGAATAATGTAATGGAGAAAATACTTAAACAGAAAGGATTCAGACAATGGGGTACAACACAGGGTATTTGGAGTGTAGGCTATGTAACTAGCTCTGAACCTATAAAGAACTGGCAAGAGGAATGGCATGACAAGCTAGAGGTAAGCCATATAGTATTTGAGGAAAGCTATTGGATAAAGAATCCATGGGCTGATTGGGGATGCCCATTAGCATGCATGAAGGTGAGTAGAGCCGTAATAGGGGATAAAGAGTACTTTACTGATGGACCAGACTATGAAATGGGAGCATATCTAGGACCTAATCTAGGCATATTTAACGCGAAAGAAATAGTAGCCTTATCGGCTCTAGCAGATGAACTAGGATTATGTGGTATACAAACAGGTAATGTTATGGCCTTTGCAATAGAATTATTTGAACGAGGAATACTAACAATAGACGACGTAGGCTATGAGCTCAGATGGGGAGATTTTAACTGTGCTAAGAAGCTAATAGAGGACATAGCCTATAGGAGAGGTATAGGAGACCTATTAGCCGAAGGTACCTATAGAGCAGCGTTAAAGATTAAGGAGCTGAAAGGAGTCGACGTACTAAAATACGCTGTGCAAGTTAAAGGTATAGCTGTAGGAGCACATGGTATTAGAAGTAAGAAGGATTATCCACAACCAATAGCTTATGCAGCATCAGTTCAAGGAGGAGATCATACATCTGTAGCAGGTTTACCTAAGAACTCACGTGAATCCGAAGCATGGAGAGTATTCTTCGATAGTGCTGTTGTATGTTCGTTTACGGGATTTGCAGCAGACGAGAAGACCATGGTGGAATACTTAAACGCTGTTACGGGATGGACTATTACATTAGAAGAACTATACAATGAGATAGGGCCAAGAATACTATCGCTACAGAGAATACTACTCTTACTTGGAGGACCCGATGTCTACTGGGATCCAAGAGTACACGATGATAATCCACCAAGGTTCTACGAACCACTACCTACGGGTCCTCATAAAGGGTCTACCATACAGAGAGAAGAAGTTGTGAAGAAGCTTAGAGAATACTACGCAGAACTAGGATGGGACGAATATGGTATACCAAGAGAAGATACGTTAAAGAAACTAGGTCTCACAGATGCTATACCATTAGTCAATAAGATAAAGAGTAGACTAGGTCTCACATGATAAGGTAGTAGTTGTTATGCACGAGTTCTGTATAAAATTTCAAGGTACATTGTCATCGATGATAGGAGAAAAGATATGTTTAAAGTTAGATAAATGCGAGAGAATAGAATCATTAATTCAGAAGATAATCATAGAAAAGAAAATACCTCTAAGTGTAGGAGAATTACTCATCACCCATCAAGGTAATGCTATTAAAGAAGACCTCACTACGTGCGATGTAAATGAAGTTGAAGTATACAGAATGTTTCAGGGAGGCTAAAACAATAACTACACTATCTAAATAGTATCACTATACTATTCCCTCAAGCCTATGTTATCTTTTGTATTGATCCATAGCTATATACTCATTGGATGTATGGAATAGTCTTATTAGGGAATAGCTTAAAGACTCAGCCATTACTAATGTATGAACGTCATACAGTTGCTCGTAACTAAGGTATGTGGCAATGACTTTTGATAAACAGCTTGTATACAACATTATTAATAGAATACCAGTCTACAAGGAATTCTTAACGATAAAAGAATTATATAATAGTTCTAAGAAACTAGCAAGAGAACATAATGACATTGCAGAACTTATTGAAGTGGGGTCATCTAGAATAGATATTTCTGTTGAAGCATTGATAATACATGGTGGGGAAGAGAAAAGAGTTCTGGCATCCGCTCTCCCCATCCAAACGAACCTATAGGATCACTAACACTTGAAGCACTTTCATGGATTCTTGCAATCAATAGAGAATATCTTCGTAAACTCAATGCTACATGGATTATAGTTAAGGTAGCAGATGTCTTTGGAACAAAATTAAATGAAGGATGGTTTAAAGGAGAATTCAATATACGTAAATATGCATTAAACTACTATAGGC
>CAYUVB010000040.1:0-14255 GCA_964448055.1 uncultured Desulfurococcales archaeon
TAGCAGTATTCATAGCATTCAACATATCAACAACAGCAGTAAAAAGCCAAGCAGGACAACTAGTAGTCGTAGGACAACCAGTAGCGTTTTACGATACAAACAGTAACGAGTTAACAAAAATAACATTTGTAGTGAAGAATCCTACTGGATCAAACATAACTATAACGGGCTTTATACTTAAGGGTACAACATTCACATTAACTGGACCTCAAGAAATTAAATATGGTGCAACAGCAACAATAATAATAGACGATGACGACTTCAATGTTACAATTGGTACTTGGGAGAATAGCACTGGATTCACGCCACAAAGTATATCTGGTGCAGCAATAGACCTTAGTAACGAAGTAGCACAAGGTTACTTAGAGATAATACTAATAACGGATAGAGGAACAACTAGTATACCTATACAAATAGTTAAAGTAGGAGGTTAAAGAGTAAAGTTACTATCTCTTTAGTTATGTTACCTTAATATATTATATACATTTTTATCGAACTAGTTAATTACTAGATGAGTAGGTGGCTAAGAAAATACAGGGTTAGTGTATTATTGATCAATAAAAAGAAAAGTAAAAAATGCGTACCATACGGCGGTATAACTGGTCCTATGGGCATACTATACGCTATTCTTTTATCATTGATATTGTTAGCTGTTGTTGTCTATTTTTCTTGGAGTTATAGCATTAGTGTTATTGAGAATCAGCGTGTTCATTCTATCGTCTTGACGGCTGGTACTCCCTATGGTTTCTATAATGTTTCTAATAATAGGCTTGTTTTTGTTTTTGTTCCTGCGATTAACCCTAGTCCTCGTGTTGTGGTATTGAAGGAGCTTATTATTGCTGGCGTGAGGATACCATTGGATGAGGTTATGAATGACACCAGTTTGGATCCCAGTGAGAGGAAGTCTATTGTTCTTGGCTGGGATGTGCTTAGGAACTATAATATTACTGTTGCTAATTTTGTTGAGGAGATGTTTATTGAGGGTACGCTTGTTACTGATATTGGTAGTGTAACTTTTCCTATTATCCTGCATGGTGTTAAATAGGGGTTTGATGTGTTTTTCTCTTCTTATTGGTGTTTGTGTCTTGGTTTTGTCTGATTATGTGGTAGTGGTGTTCTAGTAGTTGTTTGCTGAGTTGTCTGCTGGGGGAGTTTGTTGATAGGAGTGTTGAGCTGGATGTACTGGAGAGGGCTATATACCCTGGGAATAGGGTTAGAATACACGCTACTCTAGGCTACAGGTTATTCGGGAAGATAGTCCGTGGAAACGAGGAGATAGATCTCGCACTAATAAACCCAGAAACCAGGGAGGCAGTAGTAGTAGAGGTAAAGTGGAGTAACCTAGACTACATAGAGGCATAGAGAGAAATTAACAAGCTCTCCAGGAAAGCGTATAGACTACTACCAGGCTACACGATCAAGAAGACACTAGTAGTCATAAGAAGACTAGTTAGGGGATACAAGGATGAAAACATACTAACAGTTGAAGACCTAAACATGTAAATATAGTACAGTCCATAGACTAGAATACCCGAAGATATCATAGAACTTAATGATGCCTAGGTCTTAGTACTTTTGCAAGTGTTAAGACTTATGTATAAGCTCTACAATACCTCCCAGATAGGAGGACTGATAAATTTGACTAGTTCGTCTGTTGATAGGAAGTGGTTTTTGAAGCTTCTCGAAGAGGATGAGGAGTTTCGGCTAGCGGTAGCCGCTAAGATAGGATTACTTGAGATACTTAACGAGCTAAGACAACACAATCGTAAGTTCAATGAGATATTAGAAGAACTAAGAGAACATAGGAAGAAACTAATAGGGCACGACAAGAAGTTTAACACTATACAAGAGGAAATAAAGAAAATATGGGAGAAACTAGAGGAGCATGACCGTAAGTTCAACGAGATATTGGAAAGACTAGACCGTCATGAAGAAGAAATAAAGAAGATATGGATAAAACTAGAAGAACACGATCGAAAGTTTAACGAGATATTAGAGGAGTTGAAAACACATAGGAAGAAACTAGAAGAACATGATCGAAAGTTTAACGCTATACAAGAAGAAATAAAGAAGATATGGATAAAGTTGGAAGAACATGACAGGAAATTCAACGAGATCCTAGAAGAGATTAAGAGGATTTGGGAGAAGCTGGGAGAACATGGCTCTAAGCTTACTAGAATTGAATTAGAGGTTGGGGTTTTATCTGAGAGCTTCTACTGTAAAGCTGTATGGGATGATTTAAGAGAGGAGATTACTGCTAGAGGTGAGAAGATAGTTTATAGAAAGAGGAATGCTAGGATAGATAATGTTGATATAGACCTACTCGTGGAGACTGATAAGAGAATATACCTCATAGAGGTAAAGGTTAGACCCAAGCATAAGCATATAGGTGATCTCCTAGTAAAAGCGGATATAGCTAAAAAGAAATACCCAGGCAAAGAGGTAGTCCTGATACTAGCTGGAGCCATGATAGGTAGAGAAATAGAAGAGTACGCTAAGGAAAAGAACATACTAGTATACAATTACTAGACACCATCTAGATACCATACAGAATTAATTACACTACATCAACAACTAGCCTATATGACTAATGGGGAATGCTACCAACATAATCAGATACTAGCCCAGTAATGTGAGGTTCTTGGGTATAGGTATATAGTTGAGAATTCAAGTCTTAGCTCTCCATATGTAGGGCTGTTTTGTTGTCTAGAGGCTTTCTACTATTTGACTTATTAGCTTTACATGATAGTTTTCTTCCTCTGCTATTTTCTCTTCGAACTACATATCATCATTTGGGTTAAAGCATTTACTAAGTCTTCTTTAGAGTTCATATGAACTTCCCTAGAGTTAAAGTTGTATATTAGGTATCAAGTGTTTCATATTTTTATCTATATCTTTTCATGTATGCTATTATTAAAAGTATTATTACTGGTGCTAAACTTAGCGCTCTTGTTATATCACCGTAGGTTCTTAGAGCTATTTTAGGGTCCATTAATGCTGGCTGTATGTATATGAATGCTAGTACTGCTAATACTATTGCTAATAGAGTCATAGGTGCTACCGCTGTTGCAAATTTCATTGGTTCACGTGTTATGGTCAAGGTATATACTGTTGTGAATAGCCATATTCCTAGGATTATGAAGGGGGTTAAAGCTAGTACAAACTGTGTTATGGTTATTATCGAGTCTTTTAGACCTGGTACGACTAAGGCTATAGCATATATTCCTGCGAGTATTGCTGCTAACCCTTTCATAGCTCCAGTAAGAACCATTATCACTTGTTGGGCTCTATATGCTATTTCAACTTGTATTTTAGACTCTATGATTAGTATGATTATTCCTGCCAAGGCAAGAGCTAAGTGTATAAACCAGTGCCGTAATATAATAGCTACCAGTATTACTGGTACAGCTATGGCTCTTAATGCAAAATAGATTTTATTATACTTATAGGTCCAAGGTAGGGCTAAAACCTCATAAGCTAGCAATACTACTAAAGGTATAGGATCCAACGGCATATCCGGTATAACATAGGTTGCCGGATCTACAACTAATCTACCATAAATTAACGCCAATATAATTGATGAGACAGTGATTACTATGTAATAGAGAACCGGAAGTGTAGTATGTCTCGTTGAGTTAAAGTTGGTGAGAATATTGTGTTTGCTGTTCTTCTCCACATACATTCCTAATAGAGTTCTATTAACTGGGCTCGACATGAGTGTTTTCCACCTATTCACCTAGTATAACACTATTATGTAATTTCTCTATACCTAGTTAACTAATTAGATCGCAAGAAACACATATTTATCATTGTCCAGACTATTAAAAATCCTTTAACACGACATTTTTGTTGTTATGGTTAATTAAGATTCCAGTATACATTCTATTGAGCGTATATTATCCAATACATGGCTTAATAATGTTTCATAAAGCCCTAATGTCCTTCTATTAATGCTATTCTTCTCACCAATATAATATCTTGAACTTTGGTATCAAAGTATTTAGTGTATTTTTCTCCAATGTTTAGTTATAGTATTGCATATCCATCCTTTAGTATACTCTATGGGTCCTCAATAAAGTTTTGAAGCATTTCTTTACGTTATCGTGTATGCTCTTGTAATCTATTATCTGAATTATAAAGATATGAATTCTTGTTATGTGTTTTCTCTTGCTATCTTCTTGGCTATAGTTTCAACAAGTTTCTCTATTGATTTAAGGGCGGCTTCGATGTGATCCTTAGTACACCATCCTTCGTAGAAACATGTATGCATTGAGTTCGCGTGAGCCCATGAATCGAGTACCCAGCTACCGACTTCACTGGCAACGATCCTACTATACTCCCATAGCTCTCCATGGCTTGCTAATCTCTTATTTTCTTTCCAGTATGCATATGACTTTATAGCCAAGGCGGCTGAACCCCATATTTTCTCAGCTGCTTGTCTTAAATCACCTTTCTTAAGTTCTTTCTTAGCCTGCTCTAATAGTTCTTTTGAAGCTTCAATGTATTCCTTAGCTTTATCCCTGGGATCCAGGTTCTGAGAAACAAGTTCAATTAAATATTCTTCTACACTAACCCCTAGCTTCTCAGCTTCTCTCTTAATTCTTTCAGCAGTAATCCTGGGAATAACAATAACTTCGGACACTTAGCTCCCCTATAAATGATACCAAAATCCACATATTTGTATCCTTTCATTTTACCCAACTATATTAGTAAATAACATAAATAGGTAATACAGGCTTTAGGAACGCTAACTTTTCTCATATCTCTTCTTCTTTTCTTCGTATTCCTCTCTACTCATTACGGGTTTTGCTGGTATTCCTGCTACAACTGTTCTTGGTGGTACGTTCCTTGTTACTACTGCTCCAGCTGCTACTACAGCTTCTTCACCTATCTCTACACCTGCTATTAGTACACTATTAGCACCGATGACAGCCCCTCTTTTTATTTTAACGCCTATTAGTTTCTTGCTTACAGGGTATTTATCATTGGTTATTACTGCTCTTGGACCTAAGAATACATTGTCTTCTATAATTGTTTTAGGCGGGATATATACTCCGCTTTCTATTCTAACGTTGCTCCCTATAGCTGCATAGCCATCTATTATGGTTCCAGTCCCTATTAAGGTATTAGATCCTATCTTGGTCTCTTCTCTAATCAATACATGGTGTCCTGTTTCAACATTATCTCCTATCTCTGTGTCCTCGTATATTATTGTGAATGGTCTTATCAGTGTATTTGATCCTATCCTTGCACCATTGCTAAGCTCATCAAGGTCTCTTAATACACCATATTCTACCTGCTTTAGCATTAGTTGTCTTAATGGTTTACGTCGGGGAAACCCTATTATCACATAATCTCCTATGTAGGTGTTCTCTCCTATGATGGTTTCCCCTAAGATGATTGATGTATCGTGGATTCTTGTGTTCTCGGATATTTTTGCCTTGAATGATATATAACCCATTGGAATCACGAGTTCCTATAATATGCTTGGAGGTATAATTAGAGTACGCCTACTAGGAATGCTAATAATCCTGTTAGTAACGGGATTTTGAGTACCCTAGTAGCTCTCCAAGCATTTCTAGGATTCCTTGCTACAAGATATATGGAATACACTATTAAAGTGTCAACACCCAATAATGCTAATATTAGGTAGAATACGTTATAGCCATACATTACGTATGGTATGGGGCTTATAGCTATAACTAAAAGTAATATTATTGTACCAATTATAAACGCGGCTCTTTCTCCAAGCACAACTGCTACTGTATGTACCCCATACTTTCTATCTCCTTCCACATCCTCTATGCCTTTGTAAATCTCTCTTCCAAATATTAGTAGAAAGGCATAGAGGCTTGGTAGAATACTTGCCTCAGGATTACCTGCAGCAAAACCGCCATAAAGAATACTTAATCCTGATAATAGTGCTACTACTATGTTTCCTGGAACGCCTGTTTTCTTTATCCAACGTGAATACTCGTATAGCAGTAAACTAGCTATAACGGCTATTATAAAACATGGGGATGGAAGAAGGAGGCTTAAACCTGTACCAGCGATCATGAAGCCTATAGATACTGTATGAGCTGTTGAGGGACTTATTATACCACTAGGTATAGGTCTCCAAGGCTTATTTATTGCATCTATAAATCTATCAAAGTAGTCGTTAACAATATTTCCCCCAGCACCAACAAGCATAGCAACCATTGCAGCCGATATCATCTCCTCTATGCTTGAACCACCACTAGAAACGTAGCCCACGATAGTAGCTAACCCCATCATCGATACATTACCTATTCTTATCAGCGATAACCATGCTTTAACCTTCTCTAGCACCAAGCGAAGCAACCCTGCCATGTACTATGCTTGGGGTGTTCAGGATAAAAGTGTCTATGTAAACCAATATATACCCTACCTAGATGACTAAGAACACGTATCCTTTTTAAGAGGTGACATCGAGATCAAGGGGAAACCTAAAGCCATAGTCTTCCTTCACACTCACTGGGATATTCAGTGGTATCTCTCACGCTACGAATTACTATGGTATCTTGATAAACAAGTAAAGTATCTCATAGAAGCTTTAGAGCAAGACCTAATGCCTAGCTTTACATTTGATGGACAACTAGCACCACTTCTAGAATTTCTAGAACATAATAGGAAATATCATGATAGAGTACGTAACCTAATAGTAGGTGATAAACTAGAAGTAGGGCCATGGTTTACACAACCAGATACATTCCTAGTTAACGGCGAATCCCTTGTAAGGAACCTTGTTTTAGGAATAATATTATCAGAGAAACTTGGAAAACCATTAAGAGTAGCTTACCTACCCGATAGTTTCGGACTTACACCTCAGCTTCCCCAGATTTTAGCTAAGACAGGTATTAATGTAGTACTGTTTGAACGAGGTCTATGTCATGATATAAACGAGAACGGCCTCGACTTTATATGGAGAGCTCCCGATGGATCAAAGGTTATAGCGATATACTTGTTGAAAGGATATTGTGGTGCATCATTCCTAGGATGTGTTGATGAGGCAAGAATATATTCTGAGTGGAACGGTATTCTAATAAATGATACTATTGGTTATAGCCTAAAATTCTTCAACTTAGACACCATAGGTATTAACATAGATAAGGCTAAGCTGGATGCTTATAACTTTGTAGTAGAACTTAAACCTCTTCACCCTCTAGGACTAATACCTATACCAATAGGCTGTGATCAATATATTCCTAGAAGAGATTTCTGCGAGAACATCAAGTATATCGTGGAAGGTTTAAGTAAAGCTGATACCAAACCCATATTAAAGGGTTTAAGAATACTGGAAGAGGTAAGAGTAGACCATACGCCAGAACTCTACGAGTACTCTGGTGAACTAAGATGTGCTAGGTATCGTAATGTCTTATGGGGTACAGCTTCTACTAGAGTAACAATAAAACAATTAAGCTTTCAACTAGAAAACCTTCTACAAGTACTATTGGAGCCTCTACTGGTTTTCGCTAAAATACTAAATATAGAATACAATAATGACATTATTAGATCAATATGGTTAAGGCTTCTAAGATCACAATTTCATGACGCCATATGTGGTACTGTCTCAGATAACGTTGCACGTAGAATTGAGAATGAGTTAGAAGAAGGAATAGAAGCAGCAAAACAAGCAACATACTACTTACTTGCAGAGATATCAAAGAAATTGAACATAGCGAGTAATACATTGTTAGTATATAATCCGTTGCCCTATAATGAATGGAATACTGTACGTATATTATTACCTAAGGGCAATTGGAGAAGCATAATAGTAGACGGCATAAGAAGGCCGTTAGAGAAAGTGGTTGAGAATAAGTTCCTGGAATCTGATGAATACGTGTACACGTATAATCATAAACCGCTATCAATTTCTACTATAGCTTTAAGTGAAGATGAAGTTAAAGGAGAGAATGGTATTGGAGGTAATCAGTATAGCATATGGAATCAATACGTTGAAGTGATGTTGAATAAAGACCATGGATGTATTATTATTCGAGATAAAAGGACTAGTTATGAAATGGTATTAGATCTAGTAGATTATGGAGACTACGGAGACCTATACGATTATAGCTCGCCAGATAGTGATAAACCAGTTGAACTTAATGGTCAAAGTATTCGTGAGGTGAAGGTAAGTATAGGTAGTGTTAAAGCAACACTAACTATAAATGGCGTACTATACATACCATACGATACAGATGCGAGGAAGAGAAGTGATAAGCTCATAGATAATACTTTTACTATGACCTTTACTGTCTACGATAATGTACCTAGAGTAGAGTTAAATATAAGTATACATAATAAAGCTTCAAATCACGTATTAAGATTACGGATATTCAAGAATTGTGAAACAGAAGTTTATGGAGATAAGGCATTCATAAAACAAAAGCTAGAACCCAGGAAGCCTATAAGGCTAGGTCCAGAAATTGAACCATTAAACCATGTTGTACAGTCATGGATAGCTTTGAAAGACAGAAAAGGAGGAATGGCGATAGCTTTAAACGGTTTACACGAAGTATTTGTAGAAGACGGCCATGTAGAGATAACGTTATACCGTAGCGTCGGCTGGCTTTCTAGAAACGATCTAAAGACAAGGAAAGGTCATGCGGGACCACCAATACCTACACCAGAAGCACAATACCTCAACAAGACATTAAGTTTTAATTTAGCTATAATACCATTCACAGTAGAGGAATGGTTAGATAATAATGTCTATTCTAGGATAGAATCATACTATAGGAAGCCCATAGCCTACTTCAACAATATTATCGATGGCTCAAACAAGGAATATTGTATTGAGCTTATAGAGCTAGAACCTCAATTAATACTTTCAGCGTTAAAACCAGTTGAACCCGAACGAGGACAAGGTGTAGTTCTAAGAGTTTACAACATAGGTGATAATCCAGTTGTATTAGAGTTAAGCAAATTGAATATAGCAAAGTATTATAATAGTGCTTGGAGAGCTACACTAGATGAAAGAGTTAAAGAGAAAATAAGAAGTAGGTTAGAAATTAGACCTTATAGCATTGAAACAATAGTATTCGCTGGGGAATTTGAAGGTGAGTAAAGAACTATTCTACTGTCCACAATGTAAGTCTAGGTTTAAGGAGCCAATACTATTATGTCCTAAATGTGGTGGTGTTGTAGATGTAGTAGTTGAGGAAAAAGACTGGAAACCTAGAGGTACAGGTTTATGGCGTTATGAGTCAATGCTACCTGAGTTTAAGGTTAAGATAAGTTTAGGAGAAGCATGTACTCCTTTAATTAGAAGTAAATGGTACGCCCATGTTCTAGGCATAGATATATGGTTTAAAGACGAGTCACGTAACCCTACAGGTAGCATGTTTGATCGTGTTTCGGCTCTTATAGCTAGTCATATATTAAGTGAAGGCCATAATAAGGTTATTACAGCTAGTGATGGCAATATGGGTGCAAGCCTATTAGCATACCTTGCTGGTACCAACGTTAAGGTTAAAGTAATAGTACCTCGGAACGTTGATGTAGGTAAAAAAGCACAGATGGAGCTTTATGGTGGTGAAATAGAAGTTTATGGAGAGTACCTGGATGAAGCAGTTAACTATGCATCAAAACTAGCATCAACAAATAACTACTATAATGCAACTGTAGAAGTAAACCCACTAGGATATGTAGCTCTAAAAACAATAGCATACGAAATATATGAACAAATAGGTTTCCCAGATACCATAATAGTACCAGCAGCCTCCGGTACAACAGCATATGCTATATACAAGGGATTCAAGGACCTAGTAAGCCTAGGACTAATAGATCGTGTACCTAGAATAACAATAGTTCAAACACCACCATACCCAACTATAGCATGGGAGAAGCATGGAACAATAGAAGCATATACTTCTAGCCAAGCAATTGTAGGATTAACCTACAGGAACCCACCTCTCAAGAAAGTAGTTGCTGACATAATAGAGGAGACCCTTGGAGAAGTAATAGTAGTATCCATAGAGGAGGTCTATGAATCAGCAATAGAACTTGCTAGAAAAGAAGGATTACTTGTAGAACCTGCTAGCGCGGCCACATTAGCAGGGCTCAAGAAGGCTAGGAACTTGGGTGAAAACGTAATAGTAATACTAACTGGTAGCGGATTAAAGATGCTTGCAACATATCTTGAAGCTAGGAAAGGTAAGATAATATATCATGTTCCAACAAAAGCAATGATATTAAGAATCTTAGATGAGGAAGGCGAGCTACACGGATATGCTATTTGGAGGAGATTAGAAGGGAGAATAACACCTCAAACAGTATATCAACACCTATCAGAACTAAGAAAAAGAGGTCTTGTAGAAATGGAGATTAAGAATAGAAGAAAAGTATATCGTCTTACGCCCAAAGGCAGACAAGTTCTGGAACTACTAAAACAAATCGAAGGATAAAATAATTAGAGTCTTCAATCCCTTACATGGCCATCATTTAAGGTATTATTCGCGAAATGTAATATTTGTTACTTGTTTACTGAACTCTATAAGCATACCACTATAAGGATCTTGACGTATAATCTTTAGATTAACTCTATGCAATGCTATAGGTATACCATTAGGGTCTACCATATATGATACGTTACCTATACTGGTATTATTTAGGAGCACATCGAAGTTTACAAGAAATACCTCTTTATTAGCCATATCTTTCTTTTCAATATTGTTAAAACGTAGCTTCATAAGACCTTCTGCAAAATTCATTGTAGTATTCACGTTATCTATAACTATTAAGGTCTTCTTGGCATTATAGTCAAAATATAATTCAATTATAGGCTTGTTAGAATCATTTATGTATACATGTAGTTCTACAGGTCTGTACTCGTTGTCGAATTTAACAATTGTTTTAAACCACTCGTTATATGTTCTATTCATGGCAATACCTTTAAAATATCCTTTAAATATAAACTTGTCATAATTAGTTGATGCTAGGATGTATCCATCTATACCATATTTAATTTCATATGCTGTGTTTCCTCTTAAACTAATAGAGGATACATTGTAATTTAACGTATAATTGCCATATAAAGTATTATTAATGTTAACTAGATCCTTTAGTTTAAGTACCCCATAACCACTTGTATTAGATGTTGACGTAAACGTCGTATTGTATATTACCATGTAGTATGTACTATGCGAGTACATTTGTTCTTCAAGTTCATTAAGTAAGACTATACCGGGCATAGGAGAACTTAAAACAGGTAACATTGCTGGAACAACATAAGCTAGTGGTACACGGCTGCTCACAGACTCTAGGTTCATAAAGTATAGGAAACTCTCAATTGTATCGGCAAGCTTATTAGCATACTTTTCGTCAATAAGTCTACTAGTATAAATGTTAGTAGGTGCTGTGGATGTTTGGATATTAGTATAGTATACTGCCGCAATTAATGCTAGTATTACTATAACCAATATTATATAATAGAAGTTTTTCCCTCCAAGGATACGCACATAATCCACCTAATTCAAGCATATGGTGGATTATATAGAACTACTAGTTTTTAATAGTATATGAAGCTATGGTTATATTGTTTTTAATGTTCTATCATATACTCATGTGTTTACTTAAACAATTATGAGGTGTAGGATAGTTGTAGAGCTTTTCTACACTCTACTTATAGTGTACAAAGCGATAGCATGTTAGGTAGGTGCTAACTACGTAATGATAAGAAGTAATAACCCTCTAAGTCTAGTAGCGTTATTTCTATCACTTGCAGTCCTATTCACTATATCAGGTTATGCTTATACTTTATGGCATGAACGATTAGAAGCTAATGCTATAATAGAAATAGGTGATCTCGAAGCAAAGATATGTAAATGTCCTCTTATAGTAGTTGTATGTAATGAAGTAATGATTAATGAATCTTGTCAAAGCTGTCACTGTATAATTTGTAGACATATACATGATGTAGAAGTTGATAATAGCAAGTTAGCAGTCTACATAAATGCTAATGATGTTACAGTAAATTCTACACTATGGATACTATATACTATTAAAAATACTGGAACTTTACCACTAAAATTAAATAGAATAACAGTATCATCAAGTACTCCTATATCGTATATGAAAACACGTATTTATGGACCATACGGTTTCGGTTATCATGGTGTCTATCCATTCAACTTAAACCTTAATTCTAAGAATAAGTGTCATTTAGTATCCCTAGTTCCAGGTGGGAAATCCCCACCAATAATATTCGATGTGAATGAATTCTTGTTTGTGTTAATTGAGATAAAACCTTCTATTACAAATACAACAAATATTGGATTAACATTATTTGCTGATGTCAGCCTATGGAGTAGCTAATTCTCTTGTATTTTCTCATCGATATGAGTGTCGTAATAGTTGCTACAAGACCTACAATTACCATAACTACGAGAACTAGAGAAAATAATTCTTTTGAAGATATGATTTTCATAACTAACGATCCCGTAAGTGTACCTAGATTAGCTATGAGGCCCGTAGCAAAAACTTTCATAGGTTTATTAGCATATATTTGTCCAACCATGGTCCAAAACGGTACTCCTCCTGCTTGAGTAATTGTTACTAATAATAAGCCTACATCACTTAACGGAGGAGTTGTATGTACTGTTAGTAATAGTCCAGTAATTGTTGTAATGTATATTATTATCATAGTATTTATACTTACATGTACAATATTTTTAGATGACGACCTTGATAATATGTACCCATAGAAACCAGCAGTAATGGTCCACATAATAGCAGCTAAAGAGTACATTCTAACATCTATGGTTACGTATATTAAGCCTATATTTTTAAGATAATCTATTAGTCCTAGGAACCCATATAATATGCCTAATAGTATGTGAAAACCAATGCCCCAAGACCATACAATGGGGTCTAGCCAAACATATTTACCTAATCTTTCAGTTATGGTAGGTTTTTCGAAGTCTTTATCATATATTAATGTCCATAATATTATAATGATAAATACTATAATAGCTGTAAGAATATATGTAGATATTATGTCCCTGGTTATGTTAGGTAGTACTGTACCTAGGTAGCTACCAGTGAAGATACCGGCGAGTACTATTGAAGAAGCTATGAACCCTTTACTACCTCGAAATAGCTTGTTTATGTGAAGTGTTAATACTGGTATCGATGTAATAGATACCCCTTGTAGTAGCCTCAGGACGAGTATGACAACCAGATCCATAGTATACGGTAAGATAAGACATGTAATTGACAAGACCACATATGAAACCATAATTATTCTTGAAGGTTTTACAGGTATAATACTTGCTATAAGGAATGCAATAGATAAACCAGCCATAAACGATACCATGCCCCAACCTAGTACTTCATGGCTTAAACCGATGTTCTCAACTAGGCTAGTATAGAGTGTTAAAGGTATGAACCCCAGTGCCATTACTATATGATCCACTAGTATAGCAGCTTTCCTTCCTATATCTCTCAAGGTTAACCCAACGTATCAGAGGTTATGGAGAATATAAACTTATACAATTCCTTAGCACAAGGAATTAATGTTCGAATAATTAGTTTTTAATGACACAGTGTTAGTGTTAATGAAAAGTTAGGGGAACCTTAATATGAGGCTGAATAAGGTTCAACTCCTAGCAATACTTGTAGTATCCCTAACCATAAGTAATATAGTGTTCGTGATCTTGTATATTAATGCTATAAATAACCTTAAACAATACGAAGAATCATACAATAAGCTATTAAAATCTTATGAAGATTATCGTGTAGCAAATATCATGTTAAGAGGATTACTAACATTGGAGCTTGCAAGAACTAATGTATTCTTATATGTCTCATCAGCTTACTCCTATATACTCTCATCCGATAATTCCGCTCTGCATTCTTTATCGTTAAAATTAATTAATAACACTAAGAAAAGTGTTGATAAGGCTATTCAAGAAATAGATAAGATATTGGATGAGATAGAACTATTAAGGAAAAGTGGCACCATTACTGCTGAAACCTATTTTGAATTAAAACATGACTTAACTAATATGAGGGAATGCTTGAAAAGTATACAAGATAGCTTGGATAATGGTATAAAGAATATAGATGATATAAGCTTAACCTTAGCTAAATGTGGTGGATGAATAGAGTTAACATTTTATATCTCCCATCTTATTATATAGGAAAATAAAATCATTAGAGGTGTAGATTTTGGAATGGCATGTAGAATTCAAGCCTAGCTATAGCTTATTGAAGGTAAGACTTGAACCAGGTGA
>CAYUVB010000041.1:0-14153 GCA_964448055.1 uncultured Desulfurococcales archaeon
ATCTATGTTAGCCAAGTGTTTTGCAAACTTGGCTATTTGGTCATGTTCCACGAGGGTTGGTATGTATAGGAGTACTATTTCCAGTACTATGTCCAGTCCCATGTCCTTTATCTTGGCTGGTATCTCTAGTATCCATTCGTTTGTTGTCCCACATAATAACTGGTATGTTCCTTTATCGTATGCTTTTAGATCTAACCATATGGAGTCGAGTCCAGCTTCATATAGTAGTTCAAGATTCTTAGGCGTTAAACCATAACCATTAGTCTCTATGTGTATCCATAGATCTGGGGCCTCCTTCTTTAATAACTTAAATGTTTTAATATAGAATGCTGGCTGACAATACAAATCCCCTCCTGTAAAGGATACTATGTTTCTTGCCGGACCCCAACCCTGTGCAGACATAACTATTTGTTCAGGCTTTAACTTACCAGGACAATACGGTCCTCTTCTTCCAGTAAGCTTACATAGCCCGCAATGTGCACATAAGTCTGATGCATGCCACATTGTTGCTCTATGCTTAGGCTCCCATACCGTTACTTGTTCTCGGTAATCTAATGCTTCTCTTACTATGTCTTCAGGTTTAAGCCATTTTCCACGAGCTATCTGAGTAAAATACCAGCTATGACACTTCAAGCAACTATGATTACATGCACTCTGATATATTGATAAATAATCCTCTGGCCTCGACAACACTATATCATAAATTAGCCTGTATGTCTCACCATTCTTAACCATTAATCCCGCTTTACATGGAGGCTTAGGTCCTTCTGATGTCTGTGTTATACAATTACATGGGGGATAGCCCTGATAACTAATATAGCATTGCCCCATATGCTTACCTCTCCTTTACAATAGGGGTAAAGTGCAAGCATATATTTTTCTTAACCTTAACTGTAGCATATTGATATAGCTATTTTCTTAGAGACAAGTATATCTCAGGAATTATTTTTATCGTAAACATTGGTAGATGTCTTTATAGTATACTAGCATCATGTTATTAGAATATAGGGTTGTAGTAGATTGAACTTTAAGCTTGTACTAGGAACTATCATTGGTAAACCATATCCATGGATCTATGGTATTCGTATTCGTGCTGTTATGGTTAATGCCTACGAGATTCTAAGCAAAGGTGTATTAGAGAAGGCTAGAGGGAAAGGTCTTAGGAAGATACTGGGCGTAAGTGATGATGTGGAGTTATGGCTTGATAGTGGTGGTTATCAATTTCTTAAACGGGGTATTAATGTAACAGTTGATATGATAGCTAGGGTTTATAGAAGCATAGATGCAGATTTCTATGTATCCTTGGATTATCCTCCAAGTCCTAGTGATGACGTTAAAGTAAGAGCTTCTAAGATAGCCAAGAGTATACAAAACTATAAGTTACTAAAGAGATTGCTAAGTGATAAGATTATCCTACCAGTTTATCATTTCTCTACTGGAGAGCTCTTAAAAACACAACTTAGTTCATATCATGATGCTGATTATGTATGTATTGGTGGGTTAGTACCATACTTCATGCAACTAGCTGGGAAATATAGTAGGTTGAAAGCGGTTGTATTCCTAGCATTGATAAGGAAGCTGGTAAGTAGTAAAATACATGCATTAGGTCTTGCAAGTCCAGCTGTATTACCAATACTTAGAAGAATAGAAGTAAATAGTGCTGACACAATGACTTGGCGTCAGAAAGCAGCATATGGTAAGGTAATCATACCTGGAATGGGCGAAAGACATGTCTCCGGTAGAAGGGTTCGTTTTGGTCCAAAGTATACTACTGATAGTGATTGGAAGAAGATAAGACATTACCTATCAGTCATAAAGGATAGAGGCTTAAACATAGAACTAGAGGACTTAGTATCAGATTTTACTTTTAGAGCCATATTTAATGCATGGAGTCTTCAGTACATAGCTGAACAAGCATACGATGGTGGAGAAATAGTCTCACCAGCATTCCGTAGACTCTACGATGAGGCAGCTAAGCTTAGGAACATGGAGATCTTAGAGCTTGAAAACTACTTTTCGTCACTAGTTAGCTAAGTATGTTGGAATAATAGTTTTTGAGTGTGTTAACTATATCAGCCTTAGCTCTAAAAGTCTTGAACGCATTATAAGATACTCCTTTATAGTTTTCGGGCTCGTCGTAATAAATCCTTATTATCTCCATTAATTTATCTTTGAACTCCTTGTACTCTTTCTCATCAATCTCTTTTGCTCTAGGATCTTCGTATATGTTTATGAAGCTTCTTATATCTCTACCGAAAAGCCAACCGTTAACCCCATCTTCTATTAATTCTAGTGCACCACTATCTCTTGATGATAGTGTTGGTACACCATTAATTCCTGCCTTCATGTAGCTTGTACCACATGCTTCTCGACCAGAAAATGGTGTGAATAGTAGTAAGTCTCCACCAGCAAGGATTAGCTTCGATTTAGATACATCATAGTCATGCACTAATACTACGTTAGAGTAATTATCATGGAGTATCCTAAACCATTTAAGCGTATCCTTCCCTTCTTCATCACGAGGATGAGGTTTACCTGCAAGAACAAATACAACGTCTAGCCTATTGCCCAGTTCTTCAATAAATCTAACAACAAAATATGGTCTCTTATAGCGTATTATCCTCCTAGCCCATACAATGATCATTTTTGAAACATCCCTATCTAAGTTCTTATACTCTTTAAGAAGGTCAAGGAGCTTCTCCTTAACCCTTATATGGGCTTGCCAAAGCTTATCGGCATCAATACTGTCCGTGTTTATAGCTTTCTTTATTTCTGGATGAGTCCATCGATCAATGTCTACTCCATTAGTAACATATCTTATCTTATATGAGTATTGTGGGAATATATGTTTTATAACATCAAGTTGTTTTCTAGATACAACAAAAGCTTCCTTAACTTTACTTAAACCTATTTCTGTTAGTACTACTTGCTGTGCCGTTGTATTCCACTCAAATTCTCTACTAATCAAGTCTCGCGGGAATACTGGATGTCCCCAGGGACCTGGTGTGTGGATTATCATCCTATACTTATGGCTTAGTGGTAGAAGTAGTGTTACTAGGACTGTATAGGCTTCTTGAAGATCTATATAGTCTACATTGTCTATGCCAATAACATTCTCTATATAGTATGCTGATGCCTTAGCAAGTAGGGTGTATTTGTAAAATTTTCCTCAAGACCTTCTTCTATATAAACATGTTCAGTTAGTTTACTAGCCCATTCAGGGCTTACTGCTTCAAAGAATACAGCTTTAGTAGTTCCATATCTATAAACCCATGGTTTAACTATGATTTTCTCGCCACGTATCTCTATCGTGAATTCCTCTTCTGGGGATAACTTTTCTATGAAGCTATGTAGGTGTTTTTGTGGTTTCAGTATTAATGCGTCGTCATGGAATTCATAATCGATATAGCCTTTACGGTAAAATAATGTTAATACTATGTAATCCAATTTTAGCTTAGCAGCAGTATAGAACTTATCTCCTTCAAGAACTCCTAATCCACCAGCATAGGTACAGCTTTCATCAAGAGCTATTTCTGGCGTTACACTAACTACAACCAAGATGATTTACCTTGATAAAGGTAGAAATAAAAGCTCATAAAGAAGCTTAAGCACTAGATACAAGTCCCCTAACCGTGGGAAAGATACCTATTACTTGCACTATTACTAAGCACTAGTATGATGAATACCTGCTAGGCTTGAAAACTTGTACTAGGTTCTTAATGCCATAGTCGTCTCTAAGTACTATGCCGTTATCCAGTACTTCTATAGCTATGGGATTCTCCTTTTCTGCTAATTTTTTGAACTCATTTATTGTCAAAGGTATAACTTCATATCCTGGAGGATATTCTATTTTCTTTAACCTTTCTATAGGATTGTCTTTGAATTCTGCTATTAATACTATATCTATGTCGCTCCATAGGTTAAAGTCTCCTCTAGCATACGAGCCTATTAGTATTACTGAAGCTTTGAAAGGCAGACTTTCTGCCCACTTCCTTGCCTCTTCTATTACTTTTTCTCTTGTCTTGCTTCTTTCTTTAAGTATTTCCATAGATTTTCAACCCACATGATTATGTTCTCAGCATATCTTATAGCATTACTTGCATCTTGTTCAGTATAATATTCATGAGGTGAGCCCTCAGGCCATGCGTTAGGGTATCTGGTTGGGATATAGTATTTATCTAGCGTCTTCGCATAATACATTATGTTTTCCGGAACATCTATTTTCTTAGATACAATTAGCGTCAATAACTTAGAAATACTATGACCATATGTTGGTAACCCTAGTCCATGAAGTAATGCCTTAACGGCCATTTCAGCTGCTTGTTGCGCTTTAAAACAAGCCCAGTTGTAATCCCCTCTTTCAAGATCGCCAATAGCTGATTGAAGAGTTTTCTTAGCAGAATTCATCCATCTAGAATATTCCTTTTCATCAAGCAATGTTGTATTCATAAAGATGGCCCCCAATTGCTTTGCCATTGTAATACTTGGATAAATAGTAAAAGAGAATGGTCAGCCCCGGTGGAGGTTCCGCATCTCCCTTGTTGAGGGATTACGGAGACGTGCAAACTTCTTCATCCCTATATGAAAGTTTAATCATCCTAGGCTATCTTTGTTACCCTACTATACCCGTTTACACGTGTAACCTGGTATATGATGTCTGCTGCATCTTCCAGTTCACGATCGTGGGTTACAATAATTAGTTGTGAAATTATCTCTCTTGCACCAGCGAAGCTTGAGCGGAGTATTCTTACAAGTTCTCTTCTTCTTTCCTCGTCTAAGTGTATTGTTGGTTCATCAAGTATTATTGATTCTACTCCTTTACCTACTAAGGCCCTGGCTAATGCTAGTCTTAATGCTATTGCAAGCGCTACTCTTTCGCCACCACTAATGGTATCAACCGGTTGTTCGCCTAAAGGTGTTGTAACAGTTATGTTGAAGTCTTCATCTAATGATATATCGCTAAAGTTTAAGTTGAAGCGGGCTACTATGTCCTTAACATAGTATTCTATAAGCTCCTTAGCATATGCCCTAATGATTTTCTGTAATCCATCCTTACTATAGAGTTCTCTAATCCTCCTCAAAACGCTTATTAGTTTATCAAGTTTTTCCTTCTCCTCTTTAGCTTTCTTGGATTTCTCATATTCTTTTTTAGCTAATTCTAATTCTTCTTGAACTCTTTCAACTACTCTTCTAATACCTGATACATCTTCTAGTATTCTTCTATGTTTAGCTCTTAGATCTTCAACTAGTTCTCTCAGCTTACGATACTCTTCTTCACTAAAACTAAGTTCTTTAAGGATACTTTTAATCTCATTGTATTGTTTTCTAGATTCATCTAGTTTATGTACCACTTTCTCATAGTCTTTTCTAAGCTTATTCAACTGTTTAGCTTTTTCCTCGAGAGCTCTGACCTCTATTCTAAGCTTATCAAGTCTTTCTTTAGCTTCATAGAATTTCTGCCTAGGTATGCCTGTTTCTTTTTCAACTCTATGGATTATATCTATAAGTTTGTGTGCTCTTTGAATCTTTTCTTCTAGCTCTCTTTGCTTCTTTAACATCTCTTTAAGTTGTACTTCAATTGTTAGAAGTTTATGGTATTCTTTCTCAAGTTCTTCTTCCTTCTTTGTTAGTTCATTTAACTTTTCCCTATAGTCCTCATAATTCTTAATGTATTGTTCTATTACTCTAAGCTTATCCTCTAATGTTTTTCTCCTAGATCTTATTGATTCAAGGTTTTCAACTAGTAGTCTTAGCTGATGAGCAATACTTCTACGTTCTTCAAGTATATGTTTAGCTTCGTTAAGTCCTCTCAGTATATCTTTCTTTTCCTCTTCTAACTCCTTTATTCGGATATCTATTCTCTTTTTATCATATTCTAATCTGTTTATGATCTTTTCTCTAAGATTTAAAGGTAGGAATTGACCACAGGTAGGACATCTATCTCCCTTGATGGTCTTTAGATTCTTTATCTTTTCGCTAAGTTCACTTACCTTACTTTGAGCAGTTCTTATTTCTGTTTCTATTCCTCTTAATATATCCTCATAGGTTTTAACTTCTTCTTCTAATTGCTTTATTTCCTTTTCTAGAAGACTAAGATGTTCTTGTGGATCATGTTCACCTATCATCATTCTTATCTTCTGCTTAATCCTATTCTCTTGTTGTAATAATTCATTTATTGAAGCTCTTAGTGCTTCGCTTTCCCTTAGCTTATACTCAATTCTATCTAGTTCTTCTTTGAGAACTCTGATTTTCTCCTTAACCTCGAGGTAATTGTCTGCCTTTTCTTTAATATTATCTCTTTCATTCTTTAGCTCATTTATTTTCTTTAGTAGGTCTTTTAATTGCTTTTCAGGCTCTCCTAGGTCTTCAAGTCTATGGAGAGCTTCTACTCCTTGTTCTACTAGTTCAAGTTTTCTTAGCTCTAGGAGAATTCTCTTCATAAGTATTAGTGCTTCTTGCGCGTCTTTGATTTCTTTTTCAAGTCTATTCTTCTCTTTCTCTAGGAATTCTATTTCTCTCTCTAAAGGTCTTAGTTTTAATTCAAGCTTAATCTTCTTGTCACGTTTTTCTTCTAGTTCCTTTACCTTTCTTTCAACAATCTTTAATTCTTCTTCAATTGAGTTAAGCTGCTTTTCTTTCTCTTCTAGTTCTTTTACTAGTTTACTATAGTATTCGTTTAATTGTTTTAATCTCTGTTCTCTTTCCCTTAACTTTAATGCTTCTGCTTCTACTGTAGCTGCTTTCATAGCCCAATAGTTTATTACATCTCTTATCCTATCGTAGGCTTTTTCTAGTTTGTTTAATCCCAATAGTTCTCCTATAGCCTTCTTTCTTTCTGCAGGAGTTGCTGTGATTAGATTTTCTATTTCTCCTTGCTTAACGAATACACTTAAAGTGTATGTCTTCGGTGATACTCCTAGGATTCTCCCTAATTCTTCGTTTACCTTCTTATCTCCTCTTGCCATTAGTATAGGACCCTTATCCGTATGTTTGTAAAGGTATACTTCTTGTTGTCTTGCTGTTTGAGGTGTTTCTCTCACTATAATTCTCTCTATTGTATAGTCTATACCGTTAACGTTAAATGATAATTTTACTCTTGCCCTACTACTTCCACGGTTAACAAGATTTACTAGTTTTCCACCACGGGTATGCTCTTTGAATAAAGCAAATGTTATTGCATCTATTATGCTAGTTTTACCAGAACCGTTTGGCCCCACTATTACTGTTATACCTGGTTCGAGTTCTACTACAGTATGTTTATGGCTGATGAAGTTTTCTAATTCAACTTTTCTTATTATCAACTCCTCCACCTAGCAACTTATAATACTCTTCTGTTATCTTCAATGCTTGATCTATATCTCCTGAAGCTAATGGGTCAATAAGCTTCAACGCTAGTTCAGCAACTTCTTCATCTCTTATTACTTCTTTAATCAATTGCTCAATGTCTATCTTCTCTACTACAGGCTTACGTATATCTTTATGCTTGGATGCTTCTTCAAACCTAAGTCTCCAAGTAAGAACTTTGCCCTGCAGCATTCTTAGTAGTAGTCTTTGTACATAGGTTTTATCTATCTTATCACCTTTTACAGTTAAATGGAGAATAGGCTTCAATTCACCATTAGCAATCTTTAAAACCTCCTTCAACTTCTTATCTAGCTCCCTATAATTTACCTCTATTATTATATGTTGCCTTATCCCTTCTAGGTCTATCTTATGTATTATTGGTTCACGTTTAGATAAATCCACTAAGTAGAATCCTTTGCCATTCCTTACATAGTCTTCCCATTCATCTATTCTTATAATATCCATACTCCCTGCATATCCTACTATACCGTCATGTAGGTGAAACCATGTTCTCATATGAATATGTCCTAATGCATAATAATTGAATCCTGGTGGTAAGTGTTTTAGTTCAAGCTCATAGGAGTACGGGAAGTGTTCTTTAATACCCTGGTGAAGCATTATTATAGCTTTACTATATTCTTTAGCCTTAGTAGATAGTTTTAAGAGTAATGATATTAGTGTTGAAGAATACTTTTTGGGCATGTTCCTTAATCCAGCAATGAGAATATTGCTTATAACGCGGTAGGGTTCTTCACTTAATGGATTATAGCCTATGACTTCTATAACACCTAGTTCTTGAAGTAGCTTATGTGGAGGCTCACCTCGCCTCTTAGGTATGTCGTGATCTCCAAGTATACAGTAAACCCTTATTCCACGATCTCTTAGTTTACGGAACCCCTGGTAGGCTACTCTCAATGCTTTTACTGGTGGTCTAGGCTGATCAAACAAATCACCAGTATGTATAACTATGTTTGGTTTCTCAGCTAGAATTTTCTCTATTGTTTCATTAAATAACTTGTAAATGTCTTCTTCGCGTTCATCGAGATTATATTGACGATATCCTAGGTGAGTATCACTAATATGAGCTATTAACAATACAACATCAACCTATATTAATGATGGCCTACTTTGTCTACTAATATTTAGTTAGACCATATTATCCTTATTAAACTAAAGGCGTTACCTAGATTATGTATTTAATTAAACCAGAATAGTCATCCGTATGCTACCTTAGGTTATTTAAGTTTTTTTTTTTTTTTAATAACATTTATAACAACAATATTATCCTCTTTTAACGTAAGCCTTAACTATTAAAGGTAACAATGATATAATATGGTAAACGCCAATACCAGGTTCACCGTCATGACAAATAGTTCACCAACTGAGATAATCAATGATAGACTAAATGCTATGCCTGGTCTTAGAATAGTCCTCGACATATACTCTAAGAAGAAATACAACAAAGACTTCACAAGACTCGTTGTTGAGGACTTAAAATGTGCTTATGAAGTGCTAATAGATGTACTTAAAAGCAATGAGACTGTTGAGCTTATACTAAGATATATCCTCAAGGCCTTCGTAGATGATGAGGAAATAAACAGTATTATATTAAAGGTTAAAAAAGGTGAAAATATAGGTGTAAAAGATCTTCTGAAACAAACAGCCAAGTAGAATTCGAATAATGTATTAAGCACATTATTCCCTGACACTTGGTATACATTACTTGTAGTAATAGTAATTGTTTCGGATATGTTATTGATTGATAGTGGTTATGGAGGCAACAATATTTTATCCGGATTTTGAAACTAGAAAATGTAGCCGATGAAGACTTACTCTGTAGCCCGCACCGAAGATTTGATGTGGAAGTCGGCACCCCACGAGGCGTAATATGTAAAAATACTAATTAGCATAGAAGTAAACGTTATATGGTAGAACTATGTACTAGTAGCTCTGTGAGTACCCATTGTATATAACTATGAGGCACTAAAAGTATGGATGAATACATAAAGCTGGTTCACGGTCGTACACGTACGGGCATAGACGTATGTTCCACTGGTATAGAAGGATTAGATAAAGTACTTGGAGGAGGCGTACCCTGCGGTTCAACAATATTAGTTGAAGGGCCTCCAGGTGCTGGAAAGACTAGTTTAGCAGCTAGGTTTCTTTATGAAGCAGCTGTAAAGAACAAGGAGAAAGGCGCCTATGTAAGCTTTGTAGAGAACAAGGAATCATTTTACACGTTCATGAAGAAGCTAGGCCTTGATTTTGAGGAGTTAGAAAATAAGGGTTTATTCACATTCATAGAGGCAATACCCATACATAATGAGGAAGCCCTCCGACTAATACTTGAAAGACTCATAATGGAGGTTCTCGAGAAACAAATACGAAGGATAGTAATAGATAGTATCACAGTCCTTATCCATGCTTTTGGTGCTGAAAAAGCACGTGAAATACTTACAACACTAATACTTAGAGAATTAAAGAAGCTAGGAGTAACAACACTACTCATAGCTGAAAAACCTCGTAGTTATACTGAAGCCGAAATAAGCATCGAAGAATACATAGCTGACACTGTTATAGAGTTAAACTATAGGATAGAGTACGGCAAAATAGTAAGGTACATGAGGATACTCAAGGCACGCGGAACATCAATACCATTATCAGAGCTAACCTTTACTTTAACAAAGGGACAAGTAATAGAAGTCTTCACACCAATAATACCACATGAGATACCCGCCATAGATTCAGAGACTAGATACATAACGGGAGTACCAATAATAGACAAGGCACTAGGAGAGATACCTAGGGGGTCACAAACATTAATAGTGGCAGAACCCGGATTAGATGCTTTAGTAGCAATGATGCTCGGATTACTGCCGCTTATAGCAAGATATGGTGGACCATCAATAATCATGAGTTTCACCAGATCACCAGATGAGGTAAAGAGGTTAATCTCAAATCTCTCCTTAAAACTTAATATTAAGTCGGATGATGTGCTATCAAAAATAGAGGTAATCTCTATAAATCCGACAACACTAAGCCTGCAGGAACTGGCATCGTTTACCGCCAGAATAGAATTGAATATGATACCTAAATTCATAGGTATACATGGGCTCAACGTGCTTCTTGAATTGTATCCAAGTATAAACGTATATCTTGCAACACATCTAAACAATGTATTATTGAGAAGAAAACTTGGTATAACAAGCTTCTATACATATACGGCTAACTTGGTTCGTAGCGATATACCCGGAATAGACATATATGATATAGTAGTATACGTAGAAAAAATAGAAGAGGAAGGTGAAGAGTACTATAAGATAACAATGTTTAGGCACCCCACAACACATAGGTTCAAGACCATTAAGGTTAGACCATATGAGATATTATTGCCTTAAAAATGTACTATTTTATTCATATATTTTCCTTCGCCAATACTGGTACAGCGATATTGTTAGTATTAGTATTAGTATTGTTGGTGTCCATGTAGCTATCGTTACTGGTAGGAAGTTTGGTGATTTACCTAGGGTAACGTAGTCATAGTACCACTGGAAGTACGAGAATAGGAAGAATGGTACGCCAAATATACCGAAGAGAATCGAGAGTACTAATTGCATCTTATTCAATCTATCTTGGTAACGCGTCATTATGATATAGTTCAAAGTCTCGAGTTTACGTTCAACACTACTATTTAATCTATCTATTTCTAGAGCTTTTCTAGTACGTTGGAATAACTGTCTCATATCACGGTCTACCACAAAGTATGTATTCTCTATATAGTCTATTATTTTGCTAAATTCTTCCCTCAGTGCTACTAGTTCATCTATGCTCTTAAGTTTACGATGTGTGAACATGTATTCAAATACTCGTAGTGATTGCTTAAGATGTGTTATTAGTTCTATTATCGTTAAATGCTTTAACCTAATACTTAGGCCATATTCGTTTGGTCCAAGATATTTACGTGTAATGATTACTACATGAGTATCTGTACTCGTTATAAATGTTACTACACGTCCTATTACAAGTCTAAGCGGACTTGGAAAACCTGCTTCACCTAGAGCACTAATAGGTACATAGTGATAGGCTCTACGGATAACCTTTTCAAGTGCTTCACGTGAGGTTATTTTACGTGTCCCATGAAGTATAGAGTACAATTGTATTGAGAATCTTCTAAGAACATCTATTGTTCTACTTTTACCTCTTAGTAGCTCTGTAAATACCATAGCATAATCTATATCCCACGGATTACGTAATACTCCGGTAAGTTCTACCATTGATGTAATTCTACGCCCTATTAGCTGGTTTACGAGATACTTTATCGCTGTTGAATAAGCCTCAAGTATATCAAATGTCTTAACCTTAACCCTAACTATACCCTCCCTCCTCTCAATCAGCTCACCTAGCTCTCCTCTACGTAGCTTACTCCATAGCATGTATATCCAGCGTTGGATCTCAACTATTACGCCTTCACTCTCCAGAGCATATCTAAGCTTAATTATATCCCTAGAGGATAACTCATAGCCATATAAGGGTATGCTTAGTGTTAAAACTAGGACTCCATTAGAATGTACAAATAATTCAACATATCCTCTTAAAACTTCTACTTTACCGCTAATACTTTCAGTACCTTCAATATGAAGTAATACTTCACCTAAGAATACTCGGCCAAAATCTCCTCGCTCGAGGAATTCTTCACTAAACATACTTGTATCAACTAATGCTCTATTCTCTATAATGTGTTTAACATCACTAGGTACATCCTTAACAGTATAGGTTAAGGGTTTAACCCATAAAGCAAGACCACGTATAATATTCCATCCCGACTCTTTGAGTTTTCTAACCTTAGTTACCGGTACATATACTAGACCTATACTCCAAGTATAATTCGAGACATAATCCACTATTCCTTTAACAATATGAATTACATCAATACTTGCACCCATATCTAAACCCCGAACATAGTATAAATCCGAATATTCGGTTACAAGAAGGCCCTTCTTACCCTCCTTAACTTTATCAATCTGCTTACTATTATCTACTTGTTTATTACTCATGCTAGTATTCTATCCCTCACTTACAATTATGAGTACACTTAGAGGTATATGAGTACTCTCCTATAATTATCTCGTTATATGATTATTGGTTTCAAAGAACATTAAAAATAATTACACCAATAGAGTTAGATAAAATGGTTTACCTATTTATATTTACTGATAACACACCGCCAAGTACTTCAGATCTTATGGTAAGCTTGGAATCAGCTTCCTCGTATCCTTGCTCAGTATAGTTTGGTGGTATATCTTTATAATCAAGTTTCAGTGATGCTATTCCTCCCTCCACTTCACCCTGGGTTCTAATTTTCGTTTGTCTACTAGTATTTATTGTTAATTTTAATACTCCACCATTTAATTCTAACTCTACATTTGCCTCCCTAGGCGGTTCCTTTGTATTCAATATTATCTCTCCTCCACCGCCATTAGCCGAAATACTCATCTGTGGATTCTTTGATGTAGTTGCTATTTTAGATTTCATCCATCCACCATTTATGTCTGCTTTCATGTACTCTACTCCTTGTAAACTTATTGACGCGAAACCTCCATTCATGTCAAGTTCTAGCCCTCTTATCTTATTTTCAGGTACCGTTAACTCTATCTTACCAGACTCCAATTCTATGTCTATGTAGTCTTCTTCTATATTCACATTAATCATTGGTCTTCTGCCTTTAGGTCTCCATATCTTTAGTCTTGGTTCATCACCTTCTCTTAACTCTATTATTCCACCGTTTACTACAGCTGTAATTTTCCTAACGTTCTTTGTTGGCAACGGCTCATCTGATACTAGTTCTAACTTTTCCCTACCTAGAGATAACGTTTTACCTGCCAAGCCACTTGTTATTCCAGTTACTAGTCCTGTAATACCGGATACTATTCCTGAAACCAAACTAGTTACTACTCCTCCTAAATCCACACTTATACGTGGCGGCTTATTTGTGTAAAATTTTATTGACACAACATCTATAGCCTTCTCATGTATAAGGTCTTCTAAATTCTTAGGCGCATATAGTGTTAGTACATCACTTATGCTTTCCACTACCTTATCGAATAGTTCACGAGACATAGGATGTATTACTACTTTAAGTGTATCAGTTATTACTAATCTTTTACCACGCTGGAGATAGGCTTTAGCCATTTCCTCGGTTAATTCAAAGCTCATTCTATCACTTATTACTAGTGGTGTTAGTTTTTCTACATGCTCTTTTTCTTCTACTTTTTCTTCTATCTTCTCTACTGGTTTTTCACCTTTCAATTGTTTTAGTATTTTATAGGCTTTCCAACCTAGTTCTGAGAGCTCGTATTCTCCACGTTGGTTTTTCTTCAATAGTTTCTGCATTCTTCTAAGATGAAAACCGAATGTACCTGAATCGTCTACACCCGTTTTCCTCATAAGCTCTGTATACGTTTGCGACCCCTCTTCTGCTAGAATCTCTATTACTTTTCGGCGTACTTGATGGCCTAGTGCTTGAAGTATATAGTCGAGTTCTCCATTAACTTCTGCTTGGCTTTCGCGCTTATCGTCCTTCCTAGGCATCTTTACTACTCCTCATGCTTTAGAATAAGTTACTCCACATAGATAAGATCTCTGTGGAGACATACTATCATAAAAATTACTCGCATATGTGGAGTCTACTACAGTCTTTATCCAATAGATTATCATACCTTAGCTTAATGCATCGAGTAATGTTTTTAGCTTATCTCTAAGTTCTTCTCTATCTTCTCCTCGTATACTATGAGCATATAATGATAATATAT
>CAYUVB010000042.1:0-13583 GCA_964448055.1 uncultured Desulfurococcales archaeon
AATGGTATACGTGTACTCATTTATTACCATCCTCACCTATAACACTGTTAATGTTCTAGGGTATATAGATCTTACCCTGCCCTACAATAACATGTTGAATATGTAGCCTATGATGACTACTTGAGGGACAGTTATTAATGGTAAGTATAGTGCTGCTCTCTTACCGATATTACTCCATATCAACCCTATCTCCGTGTAGTCAGTTACAACGCCAGCCATTAGGAATACGAAAGAATTACCAAAAGCACCCGTTTGCCTAAATATTTCAAAAGCTAATGGAGCTGTACCTTCCGAACATACTTCTATAATCGTTGCAAATACTAGCGTTATTATTAGTCCTAGTAAACGAGGCCCCATGTAGTTTACGAAGAATCCACTAGGTACATAGGCTCTTACTAATGAAGCTAAAAGCATACCTATTATCATCCACCAAAGTATCATTCTAGAAAGCTCCCATGAACCTCTCAGAATACCTATTACTGCTCGATACATGGAATGGAGTGTTAACTCTACTCTTCTAAGCCTAAGCCTTATATCGCTCATTATGGAGAGACCCGTATGAGGAGTAGCATGGTTTTTACACTCAACTAAGCCTTTTGCATCAAGGTAAAGGTATGCTAGACCTGTTGTTAAGGCTATTAATAACGCGGCTGCTATGAAGAATAATGCTTTGTATCCGAAGAACCCAAACAATATTATCGTTATTGAGAGATTAGCCCATGGCGATGCAAGTAGGAATGCTATTATTGCTGGAGTTGAGGCACCTTTACGGTATAGCTCCATCGAAATAGCTAATACCCCATGAGAACATGCTGATGCCAAGAATCCTAATCCAATAGAGTATAGTATGGTCTTTTTATCATGCCTTGCTAACAAGCTCATAACATATTCTCGTGGAACGAAGTAGTCTATTATACCACCAATGAGAATACCGAGTAGTATTGGAAACCATATCATTGAAACGTAGTCATAAAATGATACAAGCACATCGTGTAGTAATGGGTAACCTAATAATTCAAGTACATAGTGTACTATAACTAATACGCCTATAGCTATTAACACTTGAACTAATCTATCCTTATACCATTTAGTTGGTTGTAGTAGGCAGTGTGGACAGCTAATACCTGCTTTATGATCCCGTATCCTCATACCTTTATGATGGCTGCTGTGTTCATGTTCATGCTTATGACTGTGCTTATACACTTTCTTCACCCATGTTTTATTGAGCTGATTGTTCTTAGCCTCTCAACAGCTTTTGGTAAATGTTCAAGTGTATAATCTATATCTTCAAGCTTATGGTACCTAGAAATCTTGAACAATATGCTTCTATGTGTTTCTTCGTGACGTCTTCCAATAGCTAACAGGACATGGCTTGGCTCCAAGACTCTACTTGTACATGCACTTCCACTTGAAACATATATTCCCCTTAGACTTAGCTCAACAGTTAATGCTTCTCCTTCTACATACAGAAAGCCAACATTAACGTTATCTGGTGCTCTCTTATCACCTACAGGTCCATTAACTAGTACATGTGGTATGTTTTCAACTATTCCTTTTAGTAGCTTATCTCTAAGACTTTTAACATATTGTACATTAGCATCGAAATTATCGAATACTAATTCAATAGCTTTCTTGAAGCCTGCTATAGCTGGTACGTTCTCTACTCCAGGCCATAGTTTCTCAACACTAAGTTGTCCTCTTAGGATAGGCTCTATCTTTACTCCCTCACGCACATATAATGCTCCTATACCGCGGGGACCAAGTACTTTATGGCTACTAATCGTTAGTAAGTCTACATTTATTCTGCTTAGGTCAATGGGTATTCTACCATAGGCGTCAACTGCATCGGTATGGAATAATACTTCTGGGTTAATGGATTTAGCTGTATCTACTAGTTCTTTTATGTTCTGTATGGTACCTATCTCATGGTTAACCATTTGTATACTAACTAGTACCACGTCTTTATCCATGTATATCTTTAGTACTTCTGGGTCAACAAATCCTTCTCCATCTACTGGTATTCTTATGACCTTGTATCCTAATTGTTCAGCTATATATTCAGCAGGGAAGATAACACTTAGGTGTTCTATAGCTGATACAAGGATTTTACCTTTCTTTTTACGATTAGCTAGGATAGCGCCCATTATAGCTAGATTATTTGCTTCTGTACCGCTATGCGTAAAAACTATTTCTTCAGGACTTGATGCATTAATTGTTTTTGCTACTAGCTCCTTAGTTTCATAGACTACCTCTAATGCTTCCCATCCAGGTTTATGAGTTATTGATGGATGACCGTATCCATACTTGTTAAAGTATGGTAGCATTGCTTCTACTACTTCCGGTGGAACCCATCCGCTATTCTCTAAGTCAAAGTATATCTCTCTTGGTGGCTTCCCATGCGCTTTTAGTAATCCTCTAATCTTCTCTAAGATGTTTTCTTGCATCAATAAGTATTTACACCTATAACACTGTTAATGTTGTAGGGTATATAAGTTCTAAGTTAAACGCCTTATTACTTGGATTCTTCTCGTCTAAACCACATTGCTAGTAATCCTAAACCTAGTGCATATAGTATTGCTGTAGTCCTTAATGGTAGCTCTAGGTCTACTTCTAAGAGGTAACCGCCAGTACTCCTACCCGGTATTACGGCTATCCTCCTAGCAATACCTAGTATGGAAGAAACTTTCCCACGATGTTCTGGCGGTACAATCGACATTAGGAATGCTGTATAGAGAGGACTTGCAACATTCATTAGTACTGTTCTAGCAATATAGATAGCTATTGCTAAATAGTAGTTCTCTATAAGTGTTAACGCTATAAGTAATGGTATACTTGTAGAAGCCAATACTACATATGTTCTAAGTGAACCACCTATCTTTTCACGAAGCTTAGGTAATGTTAGCATCAATAAAGCCATTGCTAGGCTTTCTGTGCCGAAAAGTGTTCCTAACCCACCACTACCGACGTTGTATTTAAGCATAAAGTAGTAGCTAATATTATGAATTGATATTGCGGCACCAAATCCTATTAGTATTTCAGGTATAGACAACTTAGCAATAATTTTAACTAAACCATGCGGAATACCTAGTACACTCCTCAATGATAACTTAGACTCCATGGATGCTGCCATTGTGAACTCAATTGATTTTAGCACCATAACGCATGGAATATATAGTACAGCTGCGATAAGTATGAATAAACGATAAGCTTCGATTAGGGGAAAGAGACCACTATCAGATATTATCTTTGGAATCCATCCTAAATATGCTCCTCCAGCATTACCTAGGGCGCTAAGGCTCATAAGATAAGGGTAAGCATAATGGTAACGTTCTTTCCTTGTAACATAGCTTACAAGGACATCTAATGATATCCAAGTCATTGGGTCAGCTAATCCTGATAAGATAGCTGATAAGTATATTAGAGCATAGTTTCCTGTAGCAAATAATATATTCGATATAATAGATAGCAGAAGTGATGCATATATTATACGCTTAGGACCATAGCGATCAGTAAGCCATCCACTAATACTAGTTGATATTAGACCAGATGTCCCCATAACACTGCCGAGAACACCATATTCTAATGGAGTAAAACCCCACAAGCGAAGGAGTGGAGCACTAATAACCCAGTATAATGATGTAGCAAAAGCGTAGACAAAGCTAAATACGGATAAATTTCGAGGAACATCCCTGAATATTATTCGTAGACCATTTACTAACCGGCTTCTCAACACCTTTCTTCCAAGACGATAAGTGGCTCCACGGCAAGGTAATAAATCATTAGGTAAAGAACTCGTTATCTCAAGAAAATGAGTACTAGGTGCCTACAAGCTTCCCTATTTCAGCATACTTACCCCATATAATTACATCTCCTTCTTTCAGATCTATGTTATCGCATATACCTATCAGCTTTACGTATGGTCTCTTAATATATGTTGATACACCTTTATAGATGCATTTATCTCCTGGTGCACCTATACCCCATTTAATCTCCATTAATAATGCGTTATAGGTGCCTAGGTTAAGCATATTCTTGTAATCCCTTGATGTAGTTGTTAGGAGTCCTGCATAACCATAATGAGGTATTCCTCCTTCAATGCTATGTATATAGCCTCCTTGATGTATTGTTAATGGTGTTAATCCTTCACTTATAGTATTCTTCGGCTTTACGAGTAGGTAGTACTCATTTTTCTCAACAATTATGCCTTCAATCCTATTTGTTGCTGGAACATTAGTAGCTCTCAGCATCTTAACACGGGATGCTCCAGTAGCTCTAACTGGATCCCATAATGGTCTAACTTCTAAGTGCATGTGTTTCTCACTCCAAGGATACATGAATCCCGATATTATCAGCTTCCCAATAGGATCTCCAAAGTATATGCGTTCACCAATCCTTACCTTTGGATAAACATGAAGTATCTTAGCGACAGTTATCGAAGATAGCCGTATAAGTATCAAGGGCTCTTTATCTAAGGCGTCAACACGTTTCCTTGGAACATTATACCAGCGTATATCTAAGATAATACCTTCCTCAAACGGGAACAACGCCTCATCAATACTAAAATACAAGTCAACCGCTGTACCCATTCTGTGAGCTGGATAAGGACTATTGAATAAACTATAGAAACTAGTGAATGAAATATCAGCCTGAACGATCTCGGAACCTATGACCCAGTACAATACATCTTGATGCATCAATGATAACCTTGTAGCTTGGATTCCTAGGTTCTCGTCCCTACTATTCTAACTCACATTACTCTCTTTACTCCTCCTTACTTACCAATGTAATCTTCAATGCATTCAATATTTTGTCCTGACTAGGCTTAACTGTCCTAGCAAGTATTTCCTCATATATCAGCTCAGCTGCTCCACGACGTATACGACATTTCTCATGAGCTATAACCACTGGTAACGGGTAACGTTGACCTGGAAGTGTTAATGCATGTGAGAGCTTTACCGCCCATTCTACCAGTTCTTCTACCCTATCCTTAGGGGCATCTTTGTCTACTGCTACTTCTATCCTAAAAGGCCTTGAATAAGGATTTATCATGGAGTACGAGTAGTATATTCTTAGCCCATACCTATGGTATAGTTCGTATAGGCTATGATCTAAGGGGTACTCCATTGGAGTAGTATAGTAGATCTTGTTATTTCCGTTGACCAGGATCTTTATTGCTAAGAGTGTACGTACTAGTTCTTCATCTCCACCGAAAACCTTTAACGTCTCCTTAATTTCTCTTCCCACATAATTAAGTAGTAGTTTATCTGTTCCAGGACGTTTAACGTATCCTAACGGTACTATTCCCTCCCTATAAGCTTCTAATATAGTGTTTGCTCTTATCTTATAGTATTCATTTACATTTCCCAGCTCTATTCCAGCTAACTGCTTGAAGACTGTCAGCGATTCTTCTCTAATATTTCTTGGAGGATCCATTACTGGTCCATCTATAAATAGCGGCGTTGTACCCTCTGATTGTTTAAGTTTCACTGATTCCATTATAGCTCTTGTCTCTAAGAGCATCATTACATCTTCCGCTACATCCTCTATGATCTCTCCCGATGGATCAGTGAACGATACTATAGTAATATCGGGGTACCTTATTACTGGATTTACTGTAGCAGTACCTTGAGGTAAGTATACTGTTACGGCTGATAACATTATGTAGTATTTACCGCTACGACCACCTACAACTTGATTGGAACCGTCAACCCCTAGTACTTCTATGTAGGGATTACCTTTCCTATCAATGGCTACTATTAGTTTATCACCTATTGCATCTAGTATTCTCTCTCCAAGCTCCTTCTGCTTCTTAACTACATTTTCTAGTTCTCTTGAACGCCTACTTGCATGTTCAATTAGTTTGCGTAGTATCTCTGGCTCGGTCCTATTGAATTCTATGAGTTTTCTTAACCTCTCACTAGAATACTCGGTTTCCAATATTCATCTCCTAAGAGTATAATTTACGTAGCGCTTCTATCACACGTGTCCTACCCATTACGTGTGATACAGTTCTCTTGCCTACTTCAACCAATACTGGGAATCCAAGTATATTCATTTGACCCGCTAATACTGCTACACCACGTGGTAGTGATGTTAGCTTTTTCTCTAATCCTCTCGGCAATCCACCTGAAGCTTTAACTACATAGCCTACGTCTTCCGGTGATATACGATGTATTATCCAGGTATTTATCATCGATAGGACTACGGGGTCTATGAATGCTGGTCTCTGACTAACAAGTCCGAGACTTATCCCAAATTTCCTGCCTTGAGTGGCTATTAGAGCTAGGTAATCTCTTGCAAGACTCCATGAGATAGGGTAGTTTCTAGGGTTTGGAGCATAGTTTTGGACTTCCTCTATTATGAATAATAGGTATCTTTCATCTCCACGTGTTTTGTACTCAGTGAATTTCTTGTAAAGCATTCTAGCTAGGTATCCTATGATCAATTGCTTAACTGGTAATGGTATACCTGGTGCTCCTTCTGTGGAGAAATCTACTATTACCAGGCTTGGCTTATTCGTTATTTCATCTATGAATTCTGCTCTAAGAGTAGGGTTACTTGATACTATCTTGTATTCTCCGACAATATCTTCATGGAATTTCTCTAGTGCTGAACGTATAGCCTTAGCTGTTTGATGATGTATTGGTGCACCTTTACTACTAGATAATTCTTCAAGTTTACTATATACTAAATCTATTCTACTAGTTAAGAGTTCCGTATAACCATAGGGTTCCTCTGCTATGAGATCTCTTAATACTCTTTCCAGTCCTGATACTTGTAGTTCGTTTAACTCGTATCCCCCAGTCTTATATGTTACTATGAATTCGGCTATCTCTCTCGATGTAAATTCATCTAAACTTATCGTAATCGTCCTAGTATATGGTTGATACTTCCTAGTAGAGTTTGGGAAAACGAGCCTCCATACTGCATAGTATTTTCCTAGTTCATTGTATTCTAAGAAGTGTTTATGATAGTCAAGGTAGTCGCCATTAGCATCAACTACTATTACTGGTAGTGCTGCTTCCACTCCATTACCAACAGGTATTCTTGATAGAAGTTCTATTAGATAACCTACACCATAACTTTTACCACTACCTGTTTCACCAAAGACGCCTAGATGCATGGTAATGTTCTCTACGTCTAATGGTATTGGTGCATCATCGTATCCAAGTATAGTGCCATACCATATTACTCCAGGATCACCTGGCTGTACACCAAAAACCTCCTTTGCATAGCGCTTAACATCCAGTAAATACACTTTATCTCCAGGCTCTGGTGGATAACGTACATCTCCTAAACCTTTGCTTGTAAGTCTTCCAAGTAAGACTATATCAGCTAATACATATCTTTTAGCAACCTCACGTACTAATGGAAGATCTAGTCCACGTCGACGGACCTCACTCCAAGCATCACCCTCACGGAAGAACTCGTTTACTGGTTGAAGACCCTCAATACGTGCTAATACACGTTCACGTCCCTCCCTCACATTTACTAACACGAGCATGCCTTCAACAAGTTTTTCTTCACCATATTCCGTTAACTGCATCCTAGCACTACTAGTAGTAGCACCACTAAGAACTATGCCAACAGGCTTCAACTGCTTAATTCCCATATAAGAGTTCATCAATGATCATCCCTTCCTCTGTAAAAGTCTAGTTTAATAAACTTGCATTATATGATTGGAGCCTAATACCCTAGGAGATTAAATAAGTCCTTATGTGTTATAACATTGTCCTGCGGAAGCTCTACTTTATCAAGGAACTCTTTTAGTTCTTGATCCATTGATAGGAACATCATATTTCTTGTAAGTGCTGTAGCATAAAGTATGTTATCTATGTTGTCTCGATGACCAAGTTTTCTCATCTTGTACGCTAATTTTATAGCTTTGTATCCCGGTTTTATCCATTTATAAAAACGTGGATTATATAACGACTTAATAGCAAATGAGATTCTCTTATCATCAACTTTATATTTTGATGCCTCTCGGTAAACCTTGCCTAAAAGTTCGCTCCAAATAACTGGTACAAGATACAGTTTAATTGTACCCTCTAAAGACAGCTTTCTAAGCAATAGTAAGTCTTCATCAGTTAAGCCTTTTACACCTATGCCGAATATTGGTAAAAGATAGGTTGTATCAACTACTACCTTTAACGCATGCCTCTTGTTCACGGAGTGACTCCTCTTCAAATTCTTCAACACTTGTTTCTGCCCATTTCTTCTCCTTAACTGCAAGAAGAAATGGATCAGGTAATACCTCTAGTATTATCTTATCATCTTTGACCCTAGCAATAAGGTAATCACCTTCACTTATCTTAAGCTCCCTTAGTATTCTCCTCGGAAGATAAATTGCACCTTTCTTAGCAACCCTTATAATCATCCGGGAATCCATGTATATACCCGGTATATTCTTCCTATACCAGATATTTATTAGCTTAGCCTGGATATACTTTATAGTGTTTATTTTCCCTTGATCCATAGCTAGGAGTCACTAGACTTTAGTATTACCATAATAACACAGCAAGATCACCGGAGAGGAACAGGGGTATCTTAGCAATGTATAAGTGTACTTCTAGTCCATGCAGGAGTCTTAGTGAGGTTGGATTAGAAGCAGTAGAGACTTTTGAGTTAACTAAGAATTACCCTACTCGCCAGATAGTTATTGAAGGGATAGAGTCATTTCTAGAGAAGGCACGTAGATCAATTAATCCAAGTATATTATGGCTTGTAGGCGAATGGGGGGAAGGTAAGACAGCCGTATATCATGGATTGCTGAGAACCCGGAGAGATATTTATGGCATCTATGTTGTCGCTAGTAGAATATTTGATCACATGGAGAAGGTGTTAGAAGAACAACGCCTATGGGCTCCTAATGCTTTCCTAATAGCATTACTTAATGCCTTAAGGGATAGTTATGAAGAATACTCCGAGCTTCTTAAAGAGCTAGATGAAATAGATGTTCCTCATAGTCTCCCAGCAATCCTCGTAAAACTTTATACATACATCAAGGAGAAAGCTAGTGGAGAACCGTTAATAATAGTGTTTATAGATGAATTCGAGGATATAATTTCAAGACTAGCATCTACTCATGGCGTAAAACTTCTATCAGCCGTGCTTGAAGCGTTGGTTGAAATAGTTAATGGTAATGTAGAAGCATTATCCAAAGCTGGTATACAAGGTAAGCTACACTTCATCATAGCTACTACTAGTAGCGCTGAAAGAGTACTAGAAACACGTGTAGAAGTATCAGATATATGGGGTAGACTCAAACGGAGATTTACTAGGATAGAGTTTACACGAATGCTTGGAATAGAAGTACTAGACCACTTATCCAAGTTGATAGACTATATTTATTGCGGCAAAGATCTTGGATATAAGCATATAGCTGAACCTCCAACACTACTTAATTTCATACAAGTATCGTCCATAGGATTACCAGCAGCTACTGAACGCTTACTAAACCAATTATCGTCGATATTATCATCTAGAGGTAAGATAAAATGCAAAGGTGGTTCAGAAAAACTCTCAACAGATAATGCTTTTGATATACTAAGGATTCTTAGAACAGTTATTGAAGGAGAGGAAGAACAGGTACTTATAGAAGATAACTACCTGCTCGAAAGGAAGAATTGCATTGAGTTATTAAGGGACTATATAGGGGATAAGGAGTACATAGAACATTTATGTTCACTTATATTATTATCTAGAGGAGGTTTAAGAATACAGGATCTAGTAGACATAGTTGGTAATGAAAACGAAGTTCATAGAATAATAACAGTATTAGAACATATGGGTATAATACATACTGGTAGAGGACTAAGACTAAGTAGTAACATCGCGGAACTACTAAATACTGTAAGGATAATATTAGCTGATCTCAAGGAGAAATACTTAGAGGAAATAGTAGGTGTAACCAAGGCAAGCGGTCCCTGGGAAAGCTTAGAGCTCTACAGATTATTACTTGATCATTTGGTATACATAGGATCTGATGGGAGTATTCTATTCTTTAAACCCAATAGCCGTGAATCATTACGTAGACTTTATGCAGAACTAGGTGGATTAGACGAAATAATAGCTTCAAGATTAACAGAACTATCAGAGGAATTGTATTCAAATCTCGTAAAAGAAGGTGTACTAGAAGACTATGGTGAAGTAATAGTAGTAGATTACAGCCTGCAAAACCGCATATTCTTCTCACAGGAAATAGCAGCCTTAGACTTTATATCGAATAGAGATGAAAGAGTAAGGCTATGGAGAAGAGCTAGAGCCGAGAGAAGCCCTGAACCATTCCTCAAAGGAATACTAGTACCATTACTTGATGTACTTAAAGGCTACTTTACTGGTAGTTCTAAGAACGATCTATACCGCGTTAATATTTGGAGAATAGGTGAAGGGTATCCTATAGCTTCGATAGAAGTCATTGCTGGGTTCCCTGAAAGAAAATCCTTTGCTATAAGAGAGTTCAAAGTAGAATATGTACCTAAGCTTAGAGTGGATGTCTTAGTAATAACAGGTAACGTCAAGCCCTCAGTACTTGAAGAGTATTACAAGCTTATCCGAGGTAAACCATTATATAAGAGACCGCATGTAGTATTAGTATTTTCTACTGGGGTATTGCATCGTAAGATAGAAGAATTACGAAGACTGTTAAAGAGTATAGGCGTTGCCCTAGTATCCTATCCTATTAAAACAATAGACTATCTAAGACTTAGCGCTTTAGGCCTCTTTGGCGAAGAACGTTGGGGCCAAGATATTAATGTATACCTTAACTCCATGTTAGATGTATTAAGAGGTAGTAGAAGAGGAGTCCATGGTTTAAATGTATATGCGTATCAAGCATATATTGTTACAAGATTCGAGCGCGAATATGGACTTAGCAGTCTAGTGGATAGAATTGACAAGGAGTTAGAACAAATCGGTATACTAGTACCATTGCCTCGTAGAACTATACATATTGGTTCAGAGGAATTAGGCGTATCAGATCTTTACGATAGTGCTAGGAGTCTTAGGTGGATAGTACATTATCCAACACCCATAAAGGAGGTATCTCTTAGAGAACTATTCCAATATGTTACTGATAATGTGAGAAGACATCTACTATTTGGTGCAAGGTATCGTGATGTAGTAGGACTAGATCTTGAATCACCAGATGAGCTAGCAAACAAACTTGCACCTCTAGTAGACTATGGATTACTTGAACTAAGAGGGGATCACGGAGACTACAAGATATCATTAAGACTTGGCGAAAACAAGCTTGTTAAGAGACTTGTAGAGTTATTAGAAGATGGTGATCTTGAACTAGAAAAAGTACTAGATGCTTATGTAGCTAAGAGTGATAGCCCGGATATAGCTATAGGAGTATTCCTTGAATCACTACGTTCTCTCAACCTCATAGGCATAAACAATGGGTATATGACACTTAATGCAAGTTACGATAAGATAGAATTAAAACTTAGAGAACTACGTAAACTCCTAGACGAATACCTAGAACACTACAAGGATATACACAATAAGCTAGGATTCATTGTATCAGGTAAAGTTCGACATAATCCCCCATGGAATCCAGGTTACCGCTACACCTATACACCCGAGATAGTAAAACAAGTAGAGAACACCATAAATTACGTAGATAAAATACTAAGACCTAGCATTAGTTTAGAATTATACGTTGAACTTTCACGTAAGATAGCTTCTGCGGAAAGAATCCTAGGAGACGTAATATATCATAAGCTAAGAGGTGAAGAAAACCTAAGATATCATAGCGTGATAATGAGTTTTACAGACAAGGAATTCAGATACGTAGTCAAGCTGTTAGAAGATAATTCTAAGAAACTAGACGATATCACTAGTCAATTATATCAACTGTTAGTAGACCACGTATTTGAAGAACAAGTACAGATAGAAAACAGAGTTGTGGATAGAATAAGAGAGCTAATAAAAAGAGTAAAAGAACTTTACAACAAAGTATATAGCTTAGAAGAATACAAACAAGCTATTGAAGATCTATGGAATAAGCTTCCAGGAAGAGAATTCCCATTCTACTTCAGAAACCCAGTATACTATTATAACTTCAAATTATACTTACTTATCAAGTTACTAGAAGAGTATAAAGATGTAATTACTGTAGATTTATCGAAGAAGCTAAAGGATAGATACGATATTTCACTAGAAATAAAGAAAATACACAATGATATACATGATTTGATAAACATTATTAACACGACAATGGAGCAATTAATATCAATAAACGAAGCTTATAGGGACTTAAGAAAGCATCTACTGCAACTAGAGATACTAGCAAAAAGGTATGGCAAAGAATTACTAGAGCGAGCCTTACCTCAAAGCATAGTTCAATTCTCAAAGTACAAACCCAGGAAGAAATCATTTACCATAGACTTAAGCTTAGGTATACAAAGTATTCGCGAAGAAGTAGATGAATGGAGAAAAACCATAGGCTTTAGTACTGACGAAGATCCTTCAACCATCATTAAGGGATTGGAGAAAATTATAGAAGACATAGATAAACTATATAGTCATACTAAGAAATATACTTCAATTATAAACAAACTCGTAAACGATGTACGAGAACTCTTAACAGCATCAACCATGGTTAAAGATGATAGTATTTCAGCTATAGTATCTGAACTTGAAAATGAATCTCATAGAGTAAAAGAGATAATTGATGAATTAGAAAGGAAACAACCATTAGGTTTAGAGCGTCTATCCTTAAGTATGCTTAAATTAATCTTAGAAGATATTAGAAGAGAACTTAAGAGCAACCGTAAACTAATAGATGAAGTCTATAACAATGTTCTTGATAGACTAGATAGTCTTAGGGAAGTAATTGTAAGTAGAGCTAGGAATAGCATAGATGTTGTTGAAAGAATACTACCAAGTATTAAGAGTATTGCCGGAAGACTTGGAGGGAAGGCATTAGACATTTATAATGAGTTAAGCGAGCTTATAACTACTGCACATAAAGTAATAGACGAATTAAGAGATGTTAGTATAGATAGCTCAGCCTTTATCGAAGCGCTTGGTAAGGCTGTAAGAGTTTATGAACAATTAGTTGGATTAGACATTGATAGTATTAGACGTAGAGTACTAGAAGCATTAAAGAACTCAGGCTTAAACCGTGAAGAACAAGTCATTGTTGATGTAATTCTTAAAGCTATAGTAGAAGGCATTGATAGAATTAGTTTACGAGAGCTATTGAGTAGGGCTAGTAAGGTACTTGATATTGAAGCTACGTTGAAGGCGCTTTATAGTCTCATAGAGAAGGGATTGATTGATGCTGAGATAATTATATGAATACCTATAACCCTATGGCTTTTCTACCCAATTGTTCTATAAGTTCATCTACGCACTGTTTTGTTTCACATATAACACCTATGTTTCCTATCTTTACATTTCTAAGACCATATCCTACTAGTATTTGGTAGGCTTTTACTATGTCTTCTCGTGATGGCGGGTTTAGATATCTTAGCTTGTATTCTGGGAAGAATGCTAGTAACGTTATTGGTATATCTTTATCTATGTTAGCCAAGTGTTTTGCAAACTTGGCTATTTGGTCATGTTCCACGAGG
>CAYUVB010000043.1:0-9157 GCA_964448055.1 uncultured Desulfurococcales archaeon
CTTACACACACTATAGGTAAGGATCCATGGTACGTAAGTTTAATGTGTTGGAACACGAATTAGTTCCTCTGCATGAAGTATTAGAGGTTCGGGAAGCACTTAATGTATTGAGACAGTTAAGGGTGAAGCCAGAGAAGCTTCCCTGGATCCGTGAAAACGATCCAGCAGCGAGAAGTATAGGTGCAAAACCTGGAGACATAGTTAGAATAATACGTAAAAGTCATACGGCACGTAAGGCAATATCTTATAGATATGTCGTGACAGGGTGAGAATAATAATGGCTCACAATAACTCATCTATGTCCTCAACTATAACCCCTCAAGATCGCTGGACAGTAATGGAAGCTTTCTTCAAGGAAAAGGGTCTAGTTCGTCAACATCTGGATTCATACAATGAGTTTGTTACAAAGAAAATACAAGAAATAGTTGATGAAATAGGTATGATAGAGACAAGCATTCCAGGATTCAAGGTAAAACTAGGTAAGATACGTATAGGAGACCCAATGGTAAAAGAAGCTGATGGAAGCGAAACTCCTGTAACCCCATTAGAATGTAGATTAAGGAACTTGACTTACGCAGCACCAATATACTTAACGCTTATACCAGTCGAGAATGGTATAGAAAGAGAACCTATAGAAGTAGTTATAGGAGAAATGCCAATAATGCTAAGATCAATAAAGGATCCCTTATCACGTTTATCCGAAGAGGAATTAGTTAGATTAGGCGAAGATCCTAAGGATCCAGGAGGATATTTCATAGTAAATGGTTCAGAAAGGGTAATTGTAGCCCAAGAAGATTTAGCAGTAAATAGGGTTCTAGTGGATAAAGGTAAAACTAGCAGTGTTACACATCAGGCAAAAGTGGTTTCAGCAGGAGCAGGTTATAGGGTCTCAATAATACTTGAAAGACATAAAGATGGTACATTACATGTAGTATTTCCAGCAGTGCCAGGAAAAATACCTTTTGTAATAATGATGCGTGCTCTAGGCTTAGAAACCGATAAGGAAATAATTTTTGCTACATCCTTTGATATTGACATACAAAATGCATTATTGCCTTCAATAGAACAAGCTAGGGGAATAAACACTGTAGAAGACGCTCTAGACTTTATTGGTAGTAGAGTAGCTGTAGGACAAACTAGGGAAAACAGAATAAAGAGAGCAGAACAAATAATAGACAAATATTTCCTACCGCATTTAGGAACATCTCCAGAGGATAGAAGAAAGAAGGCGTATTATCTAGGACAAATGGCAGCAAAGCTTATAGAATTAGTTTTAGGTAGAAGAAAACCCGATGATAAAGATCATTATGCTAATAAACGCTTAAAGCTTGCAGGTGATCTATTAGCTTCTCTCTTTAGAGTAGCTTTTAGAACGTTTATAAAGGATTTAAGATATCAGATTGAGCGTGCACGTGCAAAGAATAGAAGAATAAATATAGCTACACTTGTAAGATCAGATGTAATAACAGAAAGATTGCGGCATGCTCTTGCAACAGGAAATTGGGTCGGAGGTAGAACGGGTGTAAGTCAGCTACTAGACAGAACTAATTGGCTCTCAATGTTAAGTCACTTAAGAAGAGTAGTGTCACCATTAAGTAGAACACAACCACACTTTGAGGCAAGAGAGCTTCATCCAACACAATGGGGTAGGATGTGCCCGTTCGAAACACCTGAAGGACCAAATTGTGGTTTAGTAAAGAATCTAGCACTAATGGCATACGTTTCTGTGGGTATTGATGAGAAAGAAGTTGAAAAGGTACTGTATTCTTTAGGTGTTATATCGCTTGACAAAATCCTTGAAAATATAGATGCTATACAATTCGGTGAAGCTCCTGGAGAACTTCTTAAGGCAGTCCAAGGCTCCAAAGTATATCTTAATGGCAGATTAATAGGTTATCATCCTGATGGCGAAGAATTAGCGAATACTATAAGAAAATTAAGAAGACAAGGAAAAATACATCAAGAAGTAAACGTAGCTCATTATAAAGATAAATACATAGATGAGGTATACGTCAATTGTGATGAAGGTAGAATTAGAAGACCTTTATTTGTCGTGGAGAACGGCGAATTAAAGATAACAAGAGAAATAATAGAAAAATTGAAGAAGGGAGAATTAGGTTTCGAAGATTTAGTAAGAATAGGTGTAATAGAATATCTCGATGCAGAAGAAGAAGAAAACGCCTATATAGCACTAAATCCTGAAGACTTGTCAAAAGAACATACGCATATGGAGATATGGACTCCGGCAATCCTTGGTATTACAGCATCAACCATACCCTATGCTGAGCATAATCAATCTCCTAGAAATACATACCAGGCTGCTATGGCTAAACAAGCTTTAGGTTTGTATGCAGCAAATTACCAGTTAAGAACAGATTCACGTGGACATTTACTCCACTATCCACAAAAACCGTTAGTTCAAACAAAGCCTTTAGAGATAATAGGTTATAATAGCAGACCAGCAGGACAGAATATGGTCGTAGCGGTATTATCATTTACAGGTTATAATATTGAAGACGCCTTAATAATGAACAAATCAGCTGTAGATAGGGGCTTAGCTAGATCAACATTCTTTAGGCTGTATTCAGCAGAAGAGAGAAAGTATGCAGGAGGCCAAGAAGATAGAATTGAAATACCAAGTCCCGGTGTCAGAGGCTACAAGGGGTTAAGTCTTTATAGTAAATTGAATGAAGATGGTTTAATAGATCCCGAAGTAGAAGTTAGTGGTGGTGAAGTACTAATAGGAAAAACTAGTCCACCAAGATTTACCGCAGAATACAAGGAATTCGGTTTAGCAGCATCTACAAGGAGAGATACATCAGTATCAGTGCGTCATGGTGAAAAAGGAGTAGTAGACATGGTACTAATTACAGACACTGTTGAAGGAAATAAGCTAGTTAAAGTCAGAGTTCGTGATTTAAGAATACCTGAAATAGGAGACAAATTTGCGTCAAGACATGGGCAAAAAGGTGTAATAGGTTTACTTGTTCCACAAGAAGATCTACCATTTACTGAAGAGGGGATTGTACCAGATCTAATAATCAATCCACACGCGTTGCCATCAAGAATGACGTTAGGGCAGTTAATGGAGTCTATAGCAGGTAAATATGCAGCCCTTTCAGGAGAAATGGTTGATGCTACACCATTCTTCAAGGAACCTCTTGAAGATATAAAGGTAAGGCTATTAAAGTATGGTTATCCAGCTGATGGAACCGAACCTATGTATGATGGACGTACTGGAGAACTACTAAAGTCACCAGTATTCATAGGTATAGTATACTATCAACGACTACATCATATGGTAGCAGATAAAATACATGCACGTGCACGTGGCCCCGTTCAAATATTAACAAGACAGCCAACTGAGGGTAGGGCACGTGAAGGAGGACTAAGATTCGGTGAAATGGAAAGAGACTGTTTAGTAGCGCATGGTGCCTCACTAGTTCTAAAAGATAGGTTATTAGATCAATCAGATAAAACTGTAGTGTATGTGTGCGAATTATGTGGATTTATAGGTTGGTATGATAGAAATAAGGGCAAATACATATGTCCTATACATAAAGATAAAGGTAAATTGTATCCGGTAACAGTATCTTATGCCTTCAAATTATTATTGCAAGAACTTATGAGTATGTGTATAGCTCCAAGACTAATTCTCGGAAGGAAGTGGGAGAGGCAATAGGTGATTTGAATTGAGTGAGGAAAGAATAATTAAAGCGATAAGGTTTGGAATACTTTCCCCAGAAGAGATAAGGCAAATGGCTGTTACAACAGTCATCACTGCTGAAGCCTACGACGAAGACGGTTTACCAATAGAAGGAGGAGTAATGGATCCAAGACTAGGAGTAATAGAACCAGGTCAGAGATGTCCTACGTGTGGAAATACGTTAGCTCAATGTCCTGGTCATTTCGGTAAAATAGAGTTAGCTAGACCTGTAATTCATGTAGGGTTTGTTAAACACATATATGATTTGTTAAGAGCTACGTGTAGACATTGTGGTAGAATTCTCATATCGCAAAAGGATGTTGAACGCTATCTAAGTCTGCTTCAACGACTTGAGAAGAAATGGCCTATATTGGCACGTCAATTAGTAGAACATGTTAAGAAGAAGGCAATTAAGACTATGGAATGTCCACATTGTGGTACAAAACAGTATAAAATAAGATTAGAAAAGCCCACAACGTTCTTTGAAGAAAGAAAAGAGGGTATAGTGAAGTTAACGCCTCTTGATATACGATCGAGGCTCGAAAGAATACCTGACGATGATGTAAGACTGCTCGGACTTGATCCTAAATATGCTAGGCCGGAATGGATGGTTCTAACGGTTCTCCCAGTTCCACCAATATCTATTAGACCATCAATAATGCTAGAAAGTGGTGTAAGAGCTGAGGATGATTTAACGCATAAATTAGTGGATATAGTAAGAATAAATGAAAGACTTAAAGAAAACCTTGAAATGGGTGCTCCTCAATTAGTTATCGAGGATATATGGGAGCTTTTGCAATATCACGTTACAACGTATTTTGATAATGAGGCGCCAGGTATTCCTCCAGCGAAACATAGATCCGGTAGACCTCTAAGAACACTTGCACAGAGATTGAAAGGTAAGGAAGGTAGATTTAGAGGCCACTTATCTGGTAAAAGAGTAGACTTTTCGGCACGAACTGTGATAAGCCCTGATCCAAACATAAGTATAAATGAGGTTGGTGTACCCGAGCAAATAGCAAAAATACTAACAGTACCTGAGAGAGTTACCGAATGGAATGTTGATGAGCTTAGGAAGTATGTAATTAATGGTCCAGATAAATGGCCAGGAGCAAATTATGTTATCAGACCTGATGGCAGAAGAATAGACTTGAGATTTGTGAAGGACCGTAAAGCATTGGCTGAAACACTAGCTTCAGGATACATAGTTGAACGTCACTTAAAAGATGGAGATATAGTTCTATTTAATAGACAGCCATCCTTGCATAGAATGTCTATAATGGGACATATAGTAAAGGTATTACCTGGCAAAACATTTAGATTAAATCTACTCGTGTGTCCTCCATATAATGCTGATTTTGATGGAGACGAAATGAATCTCCATGTACCACAAAGCGAGGAAGCTAGGGCTGAGGCAAAGCTATTAATGCTTGTACAAAAGCACATACTATCTCCTAGGTATGGTGGTCCAATAATAGGAGGTTTGCAGGATTACATAAGTGGTGCTTATCTACTTACATCGAAATTTATGTTGTTAACGAGAGAAGAAGTAGTTGAACTTCTCTCTGTAGCAGGATACAATGGGCCTTTACCTGAACCAGCAATATTTGCACCTAAGGAATATTGGACTGGTAAACAATTAGTTAGCTTATTCCTACCTAAAGACTTCAACTTTAAAGGTAGAGCTAATATAAGTGTTGGAGAGATAAGATGTGATAGCGAGGACTGCTTCCACGACTCCTATGTAGTTATAAAGAAGGGTATATTACTAGAAGGTGTACTTGATAAGAAGTCTATAGGATCACAACAACCCAATAACATGTTACATAGATTAGTTAAAGAGTATGGCGAGGATTTTGCACGCGAATTCCTAGATAACGTCTTCAAGATGTTTCTAAGATATGCAGAGAAATATGGTTTCACCATGAGTTACGACGATGTTGTTATACCTGAAGAAGCCGAAAAGAAAATATCTGAAATATTAAGAGAAGCTGAAAGGAAGGTTCAAGAATTAATAAAACAATATGAAGAAGGTAAATTAGAACCCTATCCAGGTAAGACTCCCGAAGAAACATTAGAAATGAAGATAATGGAGGTACTATCTGAGGCACGTGATAGATCAGGAGAAATAGCATCAATGTACTTAAGTCCATTAAATAATGCCTTCATAATGGCTTTAACTGGTGCACGCGGAAACATACTTAATTTAACACAAATGTCGGCTGTATTAGGCCAGCAATCCATACGTGGTGAGAGAATTAAAAGAGGATACCATAATAGAACATTGCCTCACTTTAAACCAGGAGATAGGGGTCCTGCTGCCAGAGGTTTTGTATATAGTAGCTTCCGTAGAGGTCTAAAACCAACAGAAATGTTCTTCCATGCAGCTGGTGGAAGAGAGGGCTTAGTCGATACAGCTGTTAGGACATCACAAAGCGGTTACATGCAAAGAAGACTTATTAACGCATTACAAGATCTTAGAGTAGAATATGATGGAACAGTAAGAACAACTTATGGAGGTATGGTTCAGTTCATTTATGGTGAAGATGGAATAGATCCCATGAAAAGCGATCATGGTAAAGCTGTGGATGTAGATCGTATAATAGAAAGAGTAGTGGGGTGGAGACTATGAGTAAGAATGATATAATGGAGTACGTAGAGAAAAAACTCCATGAACTACAAGGTGTTCTCCCAGAAAGTATAATTGAGGAACTATATGGGAAGCTTAAGGAAATACCTGGTTTAACTATAGAGGAAGTAGATAAAATAATAGATTTAGCAATAAGAGAATACCGTAATGCACTTGTTGAGCCTGGTGAAGCTGTAGGTACAGTAGCGGCACAATCAATAGGTGAACCGAGCACGCAGATGACTCTAAGGACTTTCCATTATGCAGGCGTAAGGGAATTCAATGTAACTTTAGGTCTTCCAAGACTTATTGAAATAGTCGATGCTAGGAAAACACCCTCTACACCTATGATGACAGTATATCTAGATGAAGAACACAGATATGATGAAAATAAAGCGAAAGAAGTTGCAAGACGTATTGAAGTAACTAAAGTTGAAAATGTTGCAAGTAATATTGAGACGGATTTATTTGAAAACATAATACGTATTGGTCTAGACCCCGTTATGCTAAAAGATAAAGGCCTTACGCCAGAGCAAGTATTAAAAGTAATTGAGAAGATGAAGTTAGGGGCTGAAGAAATAACGTTGCAATACGAAAACGAAAGGCCAGTGATAATAATAAAATTTGCTGGAGAACCAGAAGCGGCAAAACTAAGTAAAGCTAGAGAAAAGATCATGAGCGCGAAAATTAAAGGAGTAAAGGGGATTAAAAGAGTTATAGTTCAGCGTAGATCAATTAATGGTAAAGAGGAGTATGTATTAATAACGGATGGTTCTAATCTGGCAGGGGTGCTTGGCGTAAAAGGTGTAGATCCCACGCGTACAACTACAAACAGCATTTCTGAAATAGAATCAGTGCTAGGTATAGAAGCTGCCAGGGAAGCTATAATAAGAGAAATCAAAAACGTTCTAGACGAACAAGGTTTAGACGTAGATATACGTCATATAATGCTTGTTGCTGACATAATGACGTGGACGGGTAAGGTAAGGCAAGTTGGAAGACATGGTGTCACCGGTGAAAAAGAAAGTGTACTTGCTAGAGCAGCATTCGAGGTTACAGTTAGACATTTATATGATGCGGCAGCCCGCGGCGAAGTAGATGAGCTTAAGGGTGTAACCGAAAACGTTATAGTGGGACAAATAGTACCCGTAGGTACAGGTATGGTAACACTTCAGATGAAACCAACGGTACCGAAGAAATCTAAATAAATTAACTAGGATAGATAATAGGTGATATTGATGAGTTCAAAGGATTTAAAAAGCATTAGAGGTTTAATAGAAAACGAATTAAGAATTGCAATAAGAACAGGCAAGGTCGTTTTAGGTTCTAAGCAAACCATTAAATTAGTTAAGATAGGAAAAGCTAAACTAGTAGTAATAGCATCAAATACTCCTCCTCAGATAAAGAAGGACATAAAGTACTATGCTAATTTATCGAGAACACCCGTATATGAATATGAAGGAACGAATATGGAGCTTGGAGCTATTTGCGGAAAGCCGTTCAGTGTAGCAGCTTTAGCAATAGTAGATCCAGGTGAATCAAATATTCTATCACTAGTAGAAGAACAACAAAGAGAGGGTTAACATCATGCCAGAGAAAATAAAATTAACCGAGAGAGAAATGAAGTACATAGCTCTATTCCAAGACGTTACTGGAGCATCAGTTAGAGACTGTATTATAGATGATGAAAATAACCGAATAATATTTTTAGTCAAGCCTGGAGAGGTAGGCTTAGCTATAGGTAAAGGAGGTGTGAATATAAAGAGACTTAGGAGTCTTCTTGACAAAGATATAGAGGTTGTCGAATATGCTGAGAAATTAGAAGAATTAGCAGCAAATGCTCTAATGCCAGCAAGAGTTAAAGGCGTAAAATTAGTACGCACAAGCAATGGGAGAAGAATAGTATATGTAACAGTAGACCCCAAGGATAAAGGGATAGCTATAGGTAAAGGCGGAAGAAACGTCTCTAAGGCTAAATTAATATTAAAAAGATATTTTGATGTTGATTCAGTTATAATAGTTTAACCATTAGCACTAACACTTATAAGCTACGTTCAAAAGGCTTCATAAACGGGTACTGGAGATGGCAGGTAAAAAAGCACCAAACGGTCTGTTTGCAGCGAGGAAGTTAAGGAAGAAGAGATTAAAGTTCAGATGGAGTCAACGTGAGTTCAAAATACGTATGCTGCAATTAAAGAAAAAATATGACCCATTGGAAGGAGCGCCTATGGCTAGGGGAATAGTGTTAGAGAAAGTAGGTGTAGAAGCACGTCAACCTAACTCAGCTGTAAGAAAATGTGTAAGGGTTCAATTAGTTAAAAATGGTAAAGTCGTAACAGCTTTCGTGCCAGGTGATGGAGGTCTAAACTTCATAGATGAACACGATGAGGTAATAATAGAAGGTATTGGGGGCCCAAGAGGAAGGTCTATGGGCGATATTCCTGGTGTAAGATATAAGGTTATAATGGTCAATGGAGTCTCACTAAAAGCGTTGATTGAGGGTAAGAAGCAGAAACCAGTAAGGTAGCTTATAATTGCATTATAATATAACACTGTTGTTATCTCAACCCATTTACGCTATGGTCTAGTTAAAGTTTATCTTAGTTATATTTTGAGAAACATAATCAAGTTATTAGACTACTATCAAAGTACTATATTATTATTTGTAATTGGATGTATCTTAGAAAGATATGTTTATAAAGTTTATATTTCTAGATCCCTAAGAAAGTCTCCTGACATAGATTTAAGGGGCTGAAAACGCATGTCAGAGATCTCAGTAACGGGTATAGAGAAGATAAAGTTATTTGGTAAATGGGACTATG
>CAYUVB010000043.1:9257-11371 GCA_964448055.1 uncultured Desulfurococcales archaeon
GAGATCTCAGTAACGGGTATAGAGAAGATAAAGTTATTTGGTAAATGGGACTATGAAGGCATTGAAATAAGAGATCCTAGCCTAAAGAAGTACATCAGCCTAAAACCAGTATATGTACCACATACAGGAGGTAGACATGAGCATAGGAGATTTGGAAAGGCTGAGGTACCTATAGTAGAACGACTAATAAACAAGCTTATGTTTCCAGGAAGAAACACAGGTAAAAAACATTTAGCATACAATATAGTTGAGAAAGCGTTTGATATAATATATCTAAAAACAAGACAAAACCCGCTTCAAGTTCTTGTAAGGGCTATCGAAAACGCAGCACCTAGGGAGGAAACCACTAGAATAATGTACGGCGGTATCGTATACCATGTAGCTGTAGACGTGGCTCCTCAAAGGCGTGTTGACTTGGCTTTAAGGTTTATAGCTGAAGGGGCAAGACTAGCTGCATTTAATAATCCTAAGCCTATAGAGGAATGTTTAGCTGATGAAATAATGGCAGCAGCAAACAATGATCCTAAGAGCTATGCTATACAAAGAAAAGAGGAAATAGAAAGAATAGCTCTAAGCTCCAGGTAAAGCCGTTTAAATAATAAAACCTTTTAAGCTACCCTTATCAACATGTCTCCAGGACAAGAATAATTAATAGGTAGGGACGATATCATGAGCCAAAAACCACACCTAAACCTTGTAATAATAGGGCATGTAGACCATGGTAAAAGCACCTTAGTAGGTCACCTACTATTTAGAACGGGATTCATTGACGAAAAGACTATTAAAATGCTAGAAGAAGAAGCAAAGAAACGCGGAAAAGAATCATTCAAGTTCGCATGGCTACTTGACAAGTTAAAGGAGGAACGTGAAAGAGGAGTAACAATATCACTAAGCTTCATGAAGTTCGAGACAAAGAAGTACTTCTTCACAATCATTGATGCACCAGGTCACAGAGACTTCGTAAAGAACATGATCACAGGTGCTAGCCAAGCTGATGCAGCAATACTAGTTGTCTCAGCTAGAGAGGGTGAATTCGAAGCAGGTATGAGCCCAGAAGGTCAGACAAGAGAGCATGCAATACTAGCTAGAACTATGGGCATAAACCAGTTAATAGTGACAGTAAATAAGATGGACGCCACTCAACCTCCCTGGAGTGAACAAAGATATAAGAAAATAGTTGAAATACTCAGCAAATTCCTCAAGAGCATAGGTTATGATCCATCAAAGATACCATTCATACCAGTATCAGCGTGGACAGGAGACAACTTAATAGAAAGAAGCCCCAACATGCCATGGTATAATGGACCAACATTAATAGAAGCTTTAGATATGCTACAGCCACCAGCTAAACCAGTAGACAAGCCATTACGAATACCAATACAAGACGTCTATTCAATAGCTGGTGTAGGTACAGTACCAGTAGGTAGAGTAGAAACTGGTGTCTTGAAGGTAGGCGATAAAGTAGTATTTATGCCACCAGGTGTAGTAGGTGAAGTTAGAAGCATAGAAACTCACCACGTAAGAATAGAGAAAGCCGAGCCGGGCGACAACATAGGTTTCAACGTAAGAGGAATATCTAAGAGAGATATACGTAGAGGCGATGTAGCAGGACATCCAACTAACCCACCAACAGTGGCAGAAGAATTCACGGCAAGAATATATGTCATATGGCATCCAACAGCAATAGCAGTAGGATACACGCCAGTAATTCATGCACATACAGCAAGCATAGCAGCTAGAATAACAGAGATAGTAGCAAAGATAGATCCAAGAACAGGTAAGACTGTAGAAGAGAAACCAAAGTTCATAAAGATGGGTGAGGCAGCTATAGTAAAGTTCAAGCCTATAAAGCCTATGGTCATAGAGAAATTCAGTGAGTTCCCACAGCTTGGAAGATTCGCTATGAGAGATATGGGTAAGACCGTAGGTATCGGTGTAGTTGTAGACGTAAAGCCTGCGCAAATAAGAATACAAGAAAAGAGGTAAAATACTAAATATAATAAACAATGTTTTTAATTTAAATATCTTTGTGAAATCTTCCCCTTACACTAACATGGTGATACAAAAATGCCTACAAAGGCTAGAATAAGGCTATGGAGTACAAACGTTGAAAG
>CAYUVB010000043.1:11471-13456 GCA_964448055.1 uncultured Desulfurococcales archaeon
CATGAACGTAGAACTATAGTAAAAGCCATTACTTATGCTCAAATGAAGATAGAAAAGATAAATAATGTATGGAAAGCAACATTTGTTGTTGACATCTGAATTCCAAAATATAACGTTAAAGTTTCACTTGTTTAATTCCAAGGCCCTCTATTCTTCGTTTACAGTCATCGCAAAAGTAAGGTGTTTTTCTATCAACATCAACAATGCTATTACTAAAACACATAACACATTCACGGTTAACACAATGACTTAAGCCTAGTAAATGTCCGAACTCGTGTATAAGCTCCTTAACTATACGTGTAATATACAGTTCAGTATCTGGCTTTTGACCATAGAATTCGGGTTTAAGCCTCCTAGTATATACGCATGCAATCCTATATATGGGTGAAGCTTGGCCGAAGACAAAATTGAGTCCATCAGCATATGCATCTATATCTCCTAAACATAGTATGTAATCGTATTTGGTATCTTTAAACATCTCATGTATGTATTTGATGATTTTTGGACTATAATACTGTCCCCTCTGCCAATCATATGCATTAAGTGGGGGTGTAATAATGGTAGAGGAAGGTATGAATTCTACATCAGTAAATAGTTTGTTTAGTAAATCAACAACAATATTATAAATGTTTAGTTCAATCAAAGTTATAGGCTGAACCAATACAATGTATTTCATAGCTACTAGCACCAGCAATAAACCTTAAACCTCCCCTGTATAAAACAATACCCAGGCGCGCCGCCGTAGCTCAGCGGGAGAGCGCCCGGCTGAAGACCGGGTGGTCGGGGGTTCAAATCCCCCCGGCGGCATTCAATCGGTTCTCGGGTTCTCTATAATTTTAGGTTCCAATATGGTTATGAGGTGAAGACATGAAAGCTGTTATTTTAGCTGGTGGATACGGTAAGAGGTTGAGGCCCCTAACTATAGATAAGCCGAAACCATTAGTGGAGATTGCAGGTAAGCCTATTCTCTTATGGCAGATTGAATGGTTAAAGAAATATAATATAGATGAAATAGTCTTACTTGTCGGGTATCTTAGGGACAAAATCATCGAGTACATTGGTAGTGGGAGAAAATTCGACGTTAAAGTAACATATGTGGTTGAAGATGAACCTTTAGGTACTGGCGGTGCATTGAAAAATGCAGAGCCTGTCTTAAGAAATGAAGAAAAGTTCCTTGTATTAAACGGTGATATAATAACTAATCTGGATCCATTAAAATTGTTAGCTAATGTTAACGAAAATATTGTAGTATCTATTGCTGCAGTTCCTTTAAGAAGCCCATATGGTATCTTAAGTATTGATGAGAAAGGATACATAATAAGATTTGAGGAAAAACCTATAATCGAAAATTACTGGATAAATGCAGGTGTATATGCTATGACACCTAAAATATTTGAATACCTGCCAGACAAAGGCGATATTGAAAGAACAACATTTCCTAAACTGGCTTCTGAGAAACGGCTAATAGCAACAAAGTATACAGGGGTACTATGGCGAAGTATTGACACATACAAAGATGTAGAAGAAGCAGGAAAAGAACTAAGTATGCTAAAGGGTGCATGAATGAGAATACAGCATGAAAGACCACTTTTCGTTTTGCTGGAACTACTTGGAGAGAATGATGTTTACGTTCTTTCTCATAAGTCGAAGTTAAAGAGAAGTAGGTTAATAGATAATCCATTCCAAGAACTAGTTTTAACACTATTACTTCGTAAAGGATGTGTATGTAAAGGAACTATTCAAGGTGATGTAATAGCAGAATATATCTTTCAAAGTAGAATTTACAGATATTTAGCTGGTAAAACCACATTCGGTGTTAGTGGAGCGTACTATGTAGATAAGTGCTATAATAACGATAAAGTCATCATAAAACATGTTGATATACTAGAGAACCTTTCCAACATACCCATCATAGTAATAGACTATAAATTTTGGGATATACTTTTAGATAAGGAAAAGAATAGACTTCTTACCCAAACTGTATT
>CAYUVB010000044.1:0-2933 GCA_964448055.1 uncultured Desulfurococcales archaeon
TGTGTATTTAAGTTGGCTGAATACATTATTCTTGTCTTACCCATTCCTTTTCCAAGTGTTTTCTTAAATGCTAGAAGTATATCATGTATTATATCTATCTCAGATCTATACCTACGTTCATGAAGATGCTTTCGGTTATAATTATTATGCATTATCATTCTACCTTTTAGTTCCTAAACATAGAAAATAGTCAAAGAACCTAATAAATATAATGTAATGTAAACTTGATGTTAGAAAGATTTTTTCTGTAGCACACTTATACTAGTGAGATACATAGCTTACTTGTATATTTCATTGAGTAGTGTATACAGTTTTTAACTATAAGATTTATACGTAAGTATTTTCTAGAACTTGTTGTGACAATCTCTTAATTTGAAGATGAATTAATCTATTGTTTACCAATGAGGCTGAATGTATTGGTTCGTAGTAATATAGTTGTACTTGGATTCGATGTTTTTGGTGAAGAAATAAGTAACCCTGCATCTAGGATAGCGGAGTTATTTAATGGACTAGTAATAGGTGATTACTTGATTCACGGCCTTACAATCCCTGTATCTTATAGTAGTGTTAAGCGTAGTATCAAACTAGTGTTTGAATTATATAGTCCTATCACTATTATTGCATTAGGATTATCTGCTTCTAAACCTCTACCAGCACTTGAACGTATAGCATTAAATTATGTTGACTCTAATTTACCTGATATCGATGGAGTAGTGTTTTCAGGTGAACATATAATACCTAATGGTCCTCTTGCTTTAGAAACCGATGTCAATATTTACAGTTTACGTAATTATCTATTGGATAAAGGTATACCTATCACTATATCTTATCACGCTGGTACATATTTATGCAACTATATGTACTACCTATTACTATATGAGTCTAAGATCAAGAACATAAAGTCATTATTTATACATATACCTCGTGGACGAAACGATGTTTTACAATTAATTAGATCTCGTAAAAGGTTTTCATGGTTTATAGATGAAGAACTAATGATAAGACTTGTTGAGTTAACAATAAAATATCTTATAGAAAAAGAGATTAATCGGTAGCATTCATGTCCTATAGGTTAAGAATAGATAATGAAAGAGTTGAATCATTAGCAAGAGTTATAAAGAAGATAGGCATTAATTCTATACTTAAGCTTGAAGAAAAAGATCCCCAATATCTAGCCTTAAAGGATATCTATGATTATGTCAACGATGTTGGAATTACATGCCTATTAGCCGTGTGTAATGCGCTTACAAGCTATAGGCTCAGCGGTAGTGGTGAAGAGTATTGGAAGGAATTTGCCAATTTTATTAAATCTACACGTATTGACTTAGATCCTAGTAAGGTTGTTGATTTAGTGATAGAATTTCTCTATCATTCAAACATCAATAGATTCCTACGTGTTCAAAAAGCTTCAAGACTACGTAGACTTAAACTCTCTGGTAGACATAGATCAATAGTACATGAATGTTGTAAACTTGAACCTAATCTCCTAAGACTTAACGTTATTATAGCTGATGGTGTTAAAGCTGATCCACGCTCCAAGACCATAGTATTTGCTGTTAAGATGGCTTACTATTCGCTACGTATTAGTGGTAAGAACATAATTCCTCCGATAGATATTAGTATACCAGTTGATAGACGTATAGCTTTGCTATCCTATACATCCAGTATATTGGAATTTGAAGGAATTGAGCCGAAGAGTCCTAGGGTTCTTGAGTTAAAGCTTTTAAGTAAATCAAGTATTATACGTGATGCATGGTTTAAAATATCGCTTCTTTCAAATATTTCACCCTTAAACATAGACAGTCTCTTATGGGTTATCGCTAAAGGTATAGGCAACGTACCCTTACATATACTTCGTGAAAAAGCATTTAATTTCTTGATTAAAGTTTTAGGTAAAGATAAACACTTAATAATTACTAAGTTTCTCCAAGAAATTTTCTGGAAACCTTTACCTAAGAGTTAAAGACTTAAACCGTATAACTCTCTACTATGTTTGGGGTAGATGGAAAATGAGTGAAGACCTACCGCTTTCACTGAGGATGAAATTGTATAGTAAGTATCTCAAGATGCTAAAGGAGAAAGAGGAGCATGATCGCGGAGAAGTAAAGTCTCCTAAAGACATAGTATTAGAACATGTAGTTGATGAACGAGCTCGCGAACTTCTAAGACAAGCTGAAGAACAATATCCTGAAGCAACTAATTACGCTATAAGTGTTGTAGCCGAGCTTATCAAACAAGGAGTTATAAAGGAGATAGATGGCGAGCTAATGTTAGCATTACTTAACCGCTTAGGCGTCCCTGTTCGCCCAGAGGTTAGAATAAGATTTGTTAAACGCGGTGGAAGAGAGGTAAGCCTTAAAGAATATTTGGAAGATTGAAAGATTTCATGAGATATAATTTCTTGTACAATAAAACGTAACTATCGTTCTATACAATTAGGGTTATCTTTAAAATTCTAGTGAAACTTATGCATCGTTATCAGTAAAATACTCATACCTTAATGGGTGCAGTCATGGACGTGAAGAATACCCTTAGACCTAAATTTAGAGCACAACAGTTAACTATCGAAATAGGTGGAGTAAGGATAGGAGGGCAACCTGGTGACAATCCTACACTTCTCGTAGGAAGTATATTTTACCATGGCGATAAATTATTAGTTGATGAAGTAAAAGGCATTATCGACAAAGAATTATCCAAAAAAGTAATTGAGGATGCTTTAGGTATAGCAGAGGAATATGGTCTTTACTTTGCTTTAGACGTAATATTTCCTACCCCTGAAAGCGTTGATAATATATTACCATTTATATCCGAGCTTGATGTCCCTGTACTATTTCTTGATTCACCAGATAGTAAAGCTAGGATTAGAGCATATAGTTTATCAAGAGAATTAGGTTTAACTCACCGTGTAGTAGCTAACGGTATATATGTAAATA
>CAYUVB010000044.1:3033-7694 GCA_964448055.1 uncultured Desulfurococcales archaeon
CTTAAGAAAGTTCAACAATTATTTGTGAAAACATAAAGGTGTAGTAAATGACAACGACCATAATATTGTTTAAAGAACCACCAGTAAAGGGTTGTCCTAAGCTAATGTATAATGGTCCTTGTGGAGGAGGTAGTGGTAATGTATGTGAAGTCACACGAGGAGAATGCCCTTGGGTTAAATTATATGAAGCTAATCCAGGCCATGAACTCTTTAACAAGATAGTATTAGATCACGGATTTAGTATACGGGACTATATACCAAAACCACGGAAACCTCAATCTAAGCTTCTCTCAATGATTAATCAGGGAAGAAAAGTTTTAACATATGAGTATGTTACTGGATACAATGCTGATAGCAAAGTAATACTTAAACACATGCAAAAGTTAGCAGGAATATATGATGCTCTAAACTTTATAGATACACCTTTAGGCTTACCACATACAGATCCGTTAGCTTTAGCCATATTAGCAAAGAATCTGGGCATTGAAACAGTAGTACAAGTTTCATGTAAGGATAAAAGTCGTAATTTCCTTGTATCGTATATATTAGCATTAATGTTGCATGATATAAAGAATATGCTTGCTATAACTGGTGATTGGATTCATTTGGGAGGAGACAAGAGAGCTAAACCTGTATTCGATTTAGATGCAATTAGATTAGTGTACTTGGTCAGATTACTTTCTGATTTAGGAGTTGACTATCGTGGCAGAAAGATTCATGGCGGTAAAATATTACATGTTGGTGTAGCTGTAAATCCTTACTTTAAGCCACTAGACCTGGAGGTAAAAAGGACTATTAGGAAGTATCTTGCTGGTGCAGAATTTCTGGAGACTCAGCCAGTATTTGATGTTAGGGTTCTTAACGAATTTGTTAAGAAATTATTACAAGCCAACATAGATATACCGATAATACCTTCAATAATATATATCGATAACCCTGAAATCATACCATTATTAGAGAATTTTGCTAGAGTGAATGTGCCACATGATTATATAGAGGCTGTTAAGCGTGGCAGAGATACTACAATAGATCATCTAGCCAGACTTGCTGAAAATATACTGTCATTAGAACATATAAGCGGTATCCATGTGTTAACCATGGGTAATATTAATGTTGCAGTAGAGTTAGGAAACAGAATTAGAAAACTTATTTCCTAGACTCAAGTTTTCTATCCATAAGGAAGTAAATTCAGGTGTACTTGCTAAGTCTACTACATTGGCTTTGGATACAAATTCACGCATATACTCGTTATGATCTCTATCCAATACTAGTACCTTTAATCCTGCAAGTACAGCATCACCTATAGTTATAATTCTATCCTTGCTTATTGGTGGAATCAATCCTAGTAATAACAAGTCCTCAACGTTAATACTTGAACCGAAGAATCCCGTCACATAGACCCACTTTATAGCATTAATACTTATACCTGATTTATTTAGTAGTATTTGCCATCCGGTTTTAATCGCTGCGATGGCTTTTTGTATCTCTCTTAAATCCTTTTGTGAAAATAGTATTGGTTTACCAGTAGCTGTTTCAGCTTCATCAACGATTACTATATTTTTAATACCATTAATTCTTTGATAGCCTTTTACAATTTTGCCATTAGATGATATAAAGCCTTGTCTTAATAGTTCTGCTACTAAGCTTATTATACCTGAACCGATAAGTCCCACGGGTTTCCCTCTTCCCTCAACATGATACCTTATTATTGGTTTTCCTTCATAGTCTGTACCAATTATTTCAATTCTACTTATGCCTGGTTGATATATGCCTGCACCAGACTCTATATGACCTTCGAATGCTGGTCCTGCAGGTGCGCTTGTTGCATATATTGGATCGCTATTCCTATCAGTTACAATTATTATCTCAGTATTAGTTCCTATATCTATTATCATGTACGGTTTATCAAGATCCATGTACTCGGTTAAAGCTAAATCTGCATAAGCATCACCACCTACGAACCCCCCTATTAGGGGCATAACATATGCTGGTGTCTTTGATGAAATTTCTAAATCTATGAATGGTCCTTTAATATATGGTTGGAAAGGTTTAACAGCTAATTGCTCCAATGGCAGTCCTAACAAGAGACTCTCCATAACACTATTTCCAGCAATAACTATGAGTGATAAATCTTCCTTTACAAGGTCTTGTATTTTCTTCCTTAATGTTGATTTCATCTCATATCTTAATCTCGGGTCTAATGCACTCGATAATCTTGTTATAATATCTAGACCATATCTTACTAATGGATTTAACTCTACTCCTTCTCTGATAACATTACCTCTCCTATCTATCACTTGATATGCTATCTTTGTTGTACCTAAATCTATCAATAAAATTAGACCAGACTCATCGCTAGTACACCCCATTACAAGATCAAAAACACTTACATAGTACCTACACATTTCATCTATAAGTTCTCGACGCATAAGTATAGGGATTCTACCTTCATCCTTAGGGTAATGTCGTCTCAACTCTATTAGTTTGTATATCGGGTCTATTTTCTTTATATCTACACTTAATGTTAATTTTGAGACATTTAGTATTGGTTTATATATTAGCTCCACATAAGTTTCCCCTAAAACTAGTGTTTGACAAGCCAGTCTTAGACCATTACCTATTCTTCTAGCAAGCTCATTACCTGTTGGAGGAGATACATTACCATTTACTTTAACGATACATTGACCACATAGTCCTCTTCCACCACAAGGTAAAGGTAGTAATCCCTTACTAGCGAGTAATTTACCTAAGTTCTCACCACTACGAGCTTCTATAACGTGTATTTTACCATCAGTATCTCTTACCTTTACTTTAACATATCTATTCACTACTTATCATCTCTGCGTACCTATTCAGAATTCTGATGGCTTCTACGGCATTCTTAGCCCAAGCATCTGCGCCTATTTCCTTAGCGAATTCCTCCGAGGTCGGCGCACCACCTATTATAATGAATACTTTCTTCCTTAAGCCTCTTTTTTCAACCTCTTTTATAACCTCTTCCATGTACCTCATAGTGGTTGTAAGTAACGCACTCATACCTAAGACATGTGGTTTATATTTCTCTATTGCTTCGATGAATTTCTCTGCTGATACGTCTACACCTAAATCTATTACCTCATGACCTACCGCTTGAAGCATTACCTTAACTATGGTTTTACCTATATCATGTACATCTCCCTTAACAGTACCTAATACAATACGTAGACGCTTCCTACCCAGACCTACACCTTTCGCCTCCTCCTTTAATTTTGGTTCAAGCATCTTCATTGCATCCTTGAATATCTCTGCTGCTTCGATCAGTTCTGCAATAAAGTATTCTCCTTCTTCATATAACTTGCCTATTTCCCTCATAGCTTCACTCATGGACTCTAATACTATCTTAGATGCCGGGATTCCTTGACTAAGAGCTTTCCTAATGTTTTCTAATACACATTCACCATCAAGGTTAATTAGGCATTCCTTGATTACCTCTAAAAGCTTGTCGGACATTATTATCCTCCCAGTATATACACATCTTATTCTTAACAATGAAGGTATTGTTTTTAAGCTATTATCATTATTAGTCATGCTGTAGAGGTGTAGTCATGGAGCTATTAACTAGTCATGTAGGCAGCTTCCCTCTGGATCCATTTGAGGATGCTGAAGAAGTGATTTTAAAGGACCTACATAGTATAGGGCTAGATGTACCACCATATCCTCAACTAAGAAGCTTCATCGATATCTATCTTGAACCTTTAGCTAAGGCTGGACTAATTACTAAGAAAGGAGACTTCTATTTTGCTAACCCTAAGGAGTTATTAGAATCTAGACCCCCAAATATAAGAATACCAGAAGCTGAAAAAGCAATAGATGTTGTTAATAGGAGAAAACTAAGGTTTAAGAAGTTGAGAGCACCTATTACTGGTCCATTTACACTCGCCTCACGAGTATATTTCGATGATCCTGAGAAAGGACTTCGCGCAACAATGATCTCTAAGCCGGATGTTATTTCATCGTTCTTTAAGGAGTATGTTATTAAGAGTGTAGAAGTAATGGCTAATCTTGGATATGGTTTCATAGTTATAGATGAGCCCATACTAGGCATCATTGTTGGCAAGAGAAGGATCTTGTATGGTCATACAGCTGATTCAATTATTCAATTATTTGAGGAAATATACAAGCATAAGGCAGATGCTGATGGAGGTATACATGTATGTGGTAGAATTTCAGGTAAGCTTTTCGATGTACTGGTTCAAGTTACTAGGTTAAATGTACTTAATTTTGAATTCAAGGATACTCCAGAAAATATAGAAAGTATAAATGCTGAACTGCTTGAACAATACGATAAATACCTTGCGCCTGGTATTGCTAGCGCAAAGAAGCCTATCGTAGAGGATTACAACGATGTACTTAACTTGTTTACGAAGATATATAATTATGTAAAAGGTAGAGTTAACTATATATCAGCTGATTGCGGATTTGGCGGGCTTAAGGGTTCTGTAAGCGATCCTTGGGAAGCATATAGAATTGGTCTGAAGAAACTCGAGACCATAGTTAAGGTTGTAAGGAATTTCAAACATTAGTTAATTATCATTTATTTTGCCCTCTAAGTACGATTTAGCTATGAATTCTAAAAATTCTGATAGAGATCCCTTAAAGCCTTTACTACTTGCATATGCATA
>CAYUVB010000044.1:7794-13281 GCA_964448055.1 uncultured Desulfurococcales archaeon
AACTTTTCTCTTTCAACACCTAGTATATCAGCTAAGCCCGTCCATAATCCTTCTATCCACTTATTTCTCCATTCTTCAGCTGTTAGGGGTTGAGCTAATGGTCCACGAATATCTCTTACTCTTAGATACCAATCCTCAAGTTCTTTGCATTCTATTATTATATTGGGTCTTTTTATTGGTGGATTAGAGCCTAGGTTTAGTATATTGAGTACTCTTCCACCATACACCATTATGTCGGGTCTTAATGCTGTATATAGTTTCCATGTACGTGTAAGGTCGTTTGTATCCTCCCATCCTATGGGCCTGGGAGCTTCTAAGAAGAAGCTGAGATACCCCCTACCAGGATTGTATGTTATAGTGTTTGGCGGAATAACTCCTATCTTCTGCTTACCCATTCTCTCTAGGGATATGTACTTGTTTTCAGGATATACTATTACTCCTCCACGTTCTATTAGTTCTATTAATATGTTTAATAAAACCCAATCCTGATATATTGTTCTAAGATTTGTCCTGAACGAAGTTCTAATAGCTGCACCAGCTTTACGTTGATACTCCTCTATACTTAACCTACCACGTAATAAATCATGAGTATATATGAATATCTTTTTCTTTAAATGAGCTTCCACGTCTTCTATGAAGCTTCTAAGCTCTCTAGAAAACATTACATAATGGATACCACTTATTTTCTTCAATTCTTCAACGGTATCTAAAAATATCTTAACCCACTTATATCCTAAGTCTATTAGTTCAGCTCCAAGTATATTGTAGATAAACATTACTTTAAGCTTCTCCTCTAACTTATAAAATTCGTTTTTACTAATTGACTTTATGTTTACTCTTCCCTTAGAATCTACTTCTACATATTCCATTAACTCTTCGTAGACTTTTTGCCAAGTATCCTCTACCATAGATGTAGTATTAGTCATTGCCTCGTTTGATGTAGACACCATACCACCTTACATAATAGCAATAATATAGTCATATGCCTCGGCGACGCCGACCCAACCTTCATCCCTACAAGGTTCGTCCCGGTGGATCTCCTCATCGGCTATAAGCCTCTTGGTCTAAGTATAATCATATGTTACAGGGTTCTTATTTAGTATTACTTCACATAATCTAGCCATGTATAATAGAACTTAATACTCGAGCTAAGATAAATATTATTATTTGGTGCTATACCTGATAGGTGCTTAGACTATGGAAGACTATATTGAAAGGCTAAGTACTGGTATATCAGAGTTTGATCAGATAATTGAAGGAGGAATACCCAGGGGGTTCTTTGTAGCTGTTGTAGGAGAGCCTGGAACTGGTAAGAGTATCTTTTGTCAACACTTTATTGCTGAAGGCATACGTGTAGGCGATAAGAATATCTATGTTACTACTGAAGAATCACGTGAAAGTATTATAAGACAAGCATTACAGTTTGGATGGGATTTTAGGAAAGCTATTGATGAGGGTAAACTTATAATAATCGATGCTCTCATGGGTCGTCATGACGAGCCTTGGAGTCTCAATAGTCTTGATGTTGAAGAACTGGTTAATAAGATAATTGAAGCTAAGAAATATCTTGGTTATGGTAGGGCTAGGCTTGTAGTTGATAGTATGAGTGCATTCTGGCTTGATAAACCAGCAATGGCTAGGAAGTATAGTTATTTCGTTAAAAGAGTGCTTGCCCGATGGGATTTCACGGCATTACTTGTATCTCAATATGCTGTAACAACTAGCCTTGGCTTCGGCTTTGGTATAGAACATGTAGCTGATGGTATAGTAAGGTTTAGACGTATAGTTGTAGGAGGCGTATTGAAGCGTTATGTTATAGTTGAAAAGATGAGGCAAACGGATCATGATCTAAGAATGTATGAAGTACAGATAGTAAAAGGTAAAGGTATAGTACTAAAAGGCCCTGTAAAAGCGCGAAGAGAGGATTTTGCACTACCACGTAGGGTTTGGCTTAAAATGCTTGAAAGTGAGATGTTGCGTGAAATAGAAGTACCTGGTGAAGAAGTAAATGAGTCATAAGGATCGTGTTGTAGATAGAGTAGACTTTGTATTAATAGTTACAAGCGATAGAGTATACAAAGGTGAGGTTGAAGACAAAATCACACCCATGGTTAGAAACTTGTTAGCAACTAGTAATAAGTTTAGATTGGTCTATTCTATTGTGGTACCAAATAATTATGATCTAATTAGGAATAAAGTTGAAGAAGGATTGTCCAAAGCCGATGTGATTATAATTACTGGTGGTACTGGCGTTAGTTCAAAGGATCTTATTGTTAAAGTAGTTGACTCATTTGATGGATACGATTTACCTGGCTTTGGTGAATTATTTAGATTTCTATCATGGGAACAAGTAGGTGCTAGAGCATGGCTTAGCCGTGCAAAAGCTCGTATAGTTCGTGGTAAGGTTTTACTCGCGCTACCGGGGTCACCTAATGCTGTTAGATTAGCTCTTGAGAAGCTTGTCTTACCTGTAATAGATCACTTAATCTGGGAGCTAAGGCACTAAGACGTAAGATACCTTAGTTCTACTCCTGGTTTACTATTCTCATCCCTACCGTAGAAGTGTTTCAACATTATTCTTGCTATTTCCTTAACCTCCTCCATAACCTTTACTCTTCTCGTCTTAAGCTCATCTGCTACCCTATCCCAGCTTCTACCTTGAAGTATCTTGGCAACAAGTATGTATTCTTTTCTATCACTGAGCTCGGGTCTTTCATTTTCGCTCATAAGCCAATAAGCTTTAGCTAGTTCATGCATTATATCACATGCTGCTTCATAAGTCATAGGTCCATACGAGTATATCCATAGTCTATCTTGCTGAATTTTTGTAAGTCTTGGCTTGTATCCTGGTATTATTGGTTCTTTTCTTCTAAGTATCATTAATGCAACTTCAGTTTCGAGGTCTCGGTAAGTATCATGTAAACTGTTGAGTAGTTTCCACCGGAACTCACGGTTCGCTATCTCTACCATCTCTTTTACTTTAGTTGATATAGGCTTAAGTACAAGTATTGTGTATTCACCACTAACTGGATGTCTATCTGGTGATAAGTGCACTGGTAAGAATCCATTCTTAAGCCAGAATCTTAGTAATTGTTCATTTACTCCAAAGCCACTGCCAACCCAGTCATATCCTTTCTCTAATGCTTCCCTAAATATTTCTTCCAACATCCTGCTACCTATACCCTTACCTTGAACTGATGGGTGTGTTGCTATTCTGACTATTCTCAAACCTTTGGTCTTAGCAAAATCTCTTATCCTTAGGTGTTTTAGGAATCTATCGGGTATAATGTTGCCTGGTATTCTCCCACCTTTTAATAAGTCATCTATCATGTCATCGGGTATTGGTCCTTCTTCAGCTAATTGTACCGAGCATACTACTTTCCTTGAAGGGAGAACTAGGGCTCTGACCATGTGGTGAGGGGCGTCTGCCATCATACCTAGATCGTCTGGCTCGTTACGGTAATGTGCAAGAACATATATACCAAATAACTGTCTTAGTGTTTCTTCCCCCTCCTTACTAAATAGCCACTCTGGATCCGGTTTTATGTACTTAAATTCACCTTTCTTTATAGCTTCTAGATCGTGTTCATCTAGTTCTGCTGGTTCTGCATCTAGTAGAAGTGTCTTAAACTGCCATGTCTCTATCGGATCGTCTCTTGCATACCTAATGGGTTCTTCCATTTCGTATAGGTATAGTCTCGTGTTAGGGTCTTCTTTTAGTCTTTTAAGGAATCTTACTGAAAAGCCCCTACCAGCTCCTTCATATCCGTGTATTGTTGTTGCAAAGATTGTTCTCTTATGGTTTAACCATATCGAGTGTAGCAATGGTACGTGTATGCCTGCTGCCTCGTCAACAACAACTATGTCTGCACTCATTTTTGGTATATTTATTGGTTCCCAGTACTCGATACTGAACCTCTCTCCATTAAGTTCTATTACTTTTCCTCCTCTCTTTATAACCTTGTACTTGTACCCTAGCTTATCTAAAGTCTTTGATGCTAATTCCATAAGCGATTGAACGTTGGAAGCACTTGGTGCTGTAACTAGTACACGTACACGATGTTTAACCTTTAGTAGTTCATGAATTAATCCAACAACGCCTATACCTGTAGCACAAGATTTACCTCTACCTCTATCAGCTGTTATTACTATCGCTACTCTTTTCCTAGGTTTTTCAACTAGCTCTTCTAGTAATTTTATAACATTAACTTGGTCTTGAGTTAATGCCATACTATATACTTCTAATGGAAATATTCTCTTCTCGGGTATCTTCAACTCACGTTTAATATATTCCTTTCCTTCATAAGGTGCCGCCTTAAGTACTCTTCTTGCATCTGCATCGTAAACATATATTCCTTCATGCTCCATTATTTTGCGTTTAACCCACGTTATGAATATATGACGTGGCTCAGGTTTTTGAGGGATAGTTAAGGTCTTCTTAAACAATGTCATCATTGTATCCCATTCTTTCCATGAGGGTACCATTAGGATTACTAGACCTCCGCCTTCAACAGTACCTACTAATCTACCAAGATCATTCGGTTTTAGATCATTAACTAGGTCTAGAACCAATGCTTTAAATGTTGTACCAAGGTATGTTTCGCTTTCTTCATACATTATTATCTTCAGCTTTATGCTCTTGGTCTTCTCCTTAACTATCTCCTTAACTATGTCTTTCCTTATTCTCGCATCACCAAATTCATGATGAAATACATAAAGTACTGGTAGTTCCTCCTTCCTCTTGAGTTTAAGTCTATAAAATTTATCAAATACTATTAATGCACGTGCAACTAGAGCACCCATGGTGTAAGGATCGCTTCCAGATACTACTAGCATTCTCCTATGTCTAGCTTTAACAGCGTTCTCCATGTCTTTAAACAACTTCTTTAGTAACCTTGTATAACTTGAAGGAACATACTTCGTATAATTCTTAATTACGTCTCTTACAGTTACTACATCCTCGCTTTCAGGCAATGAAGGAACACCTCTGATTCACTTAGTTCACTGCAACTATTGCATTAGCATTGCTTATTTTTAAATCTTGTATGAATACTATGTAACATAAGATTACTTTTTCAGGAATAATCTTGAATTCTCCATTAAAAACACTTAAAGAGTATAAAATAGGTAGATAATTGTTAATTTATGGTTACATAGCCATTCTCTTTAATTCGCGAGCCAGTCTTTCGTATCTTAGTATATCCTCCCTTGTAAGGCTTGGCGGTATAGCTTTTAGTGCCTTGAGGAAGTGCTCCATTCTTACTGGTCTTATCTTAAATTCTTCTCTAAGCGCTATCATCGCTGCTTCACGACATACAGCTTCTATGTCTGCACCGGTATAACCTTCAGTCATCTCTGCCAACTTGTCTAAGTCAACATCTTCCGCTAAAGGCATATTACGAGTGTGTATTCTGAATATTTGTAGCCTTGCCTCCTTGTCTGGTGGTGGTACGTAAATTAGTCTATCAAATCTTCCTGGTCTTAGTA
>CAYUVB010000045.1:0-3173 GCA_964448055.1 uncultured Desulfurococcales archaeon
GCTGGTGTTAAAGTATTTGCAGCTTATCCTATAACACCACAAACACCGATATTAGAGTACATGGCACGCATAGCTGATGACTACGATATAGCTGTAATCCAAGCAGAACACGAAATAGCAAGTATACTAATAGCAATAGGTGCAGCATATGCTGGAGTACGTGCAATGACAGCCACAAGTGGTCCTGGACTAGCACTCAAGACTGAGAGTGTGGGCCTCGCCAGTATGTCGGAAACTCCGCTAGTGATAGTTAATGTTCAAAGACAAGGACCAAGCACGGGAATGGCTACACAGCAAGCACAAGGAGACTTACTATACACAGTACATATAGGTCACAGTGAATATCCATTAGCAGTTGTAGCACCAGGTGATATAGAAGAGATATTCGAGAAAACACTTGAAGCCTTCAATATAGCAGAGAAGTATCAGATACCAGTCATAATATTAATAGATAAACACTTAGCCGAGTCGCACTATACTGTTGACCCAGAAAACCTTAACCTAGCGATACCAATAGAACGTGGAGAGATATTAAGTGAGAAAGATATAGAGGAAATGAAGAAGCGCGGAGAGGAATACAAACGATACAAGATAACAGATACAGGTGTTTCACCAAGAGTATTCCCTGGAACGAAAGGTGTTGTTGTTAGAGCTGAAAGTAGTGAGCACGATGAGAACGGCTTCTACACAGAGGACCCAGTTAAAGTTACTGCTATGTGGAATAAACGTTGGCGTAAACTTGAGACTCTAGCTAGAGAACTAGATGAAAAGAATATTACAACGATAAAATATTATGGTGTACCAGCCGATGAAGCTGATTTTGTTATAGTGACATGGGGTTCTACAAAGGGGCCCGTACTAGAAGCAATGAGAATTCTCTCAAAGGATGGATTAAAGATAGGAATGTTACAAGTAATCTACATGAAGCCTTTCCCAAGCAAAAAGGTAGTAGAAGTATTAGAAAAAGCTAGGAAAGTCGTAGTTGTTGAGAACAATTATCAAGCACAACTCGCAATGCTTATCCGTGAATACACTGGTTTCTTCATAGAACATAGGATAGTAAAATATGATGGTAGACAGTTCAATCCATATCAATTATCAAGAAAACTCTTGGAGGTGGTAAAGTAATGCCTCGTAAACCCTCTGATTATGATACACGTAGATGGATTCAATGGTGCCCTGGATGCGGAAACTATGCTATATTAATGGCCTTTAGACAAGCCTTAGCAGAACTGGATCTAGACCCTGAGAAACTTGTAATTGTAGCTGGTATAGGATGTTATGGCCGTATGACTAATTACGTGTTAGCTAATGGATTCCACGTAATACATGGGAGACCCATACCTGTAGCCACAGGCATAAAGCTTGCAAATCCTGAACTCCTAGTGGTAGCTTTTAGTGGCGATGGCGACGCATACGCTATAGGTATAAGCCATCTACCACATGCTGCTAGAAGAAACATTGGAATAAAATTATTCGTACACAACAACTCTGTCTATGGATTAACGAGAGGACAAGTATCACCAACAAGCCCTGAAGGCTTTAAGACAAGAACAACACCTAAAGGCTCAATAGAGCAACCCATCAATCCTATAGCCTTAGCACTTGCTAGTGGTGCCACATTCGTAGCACGTGCATTTGCAGGCGATGTACAACATATGAAGAAGTTAATGATAGAAGCTATCAAGCATCGTGGCTTTGCACTCCTGGATATACTGCAACCATGTGTGACCTACAACTACTTATACACGTATCAGTACTTTCGCGAAAGAGTATACAAATTAGAAGAAGAGGGCCACGATCCAACAGATCTTAATAGGGCATGGGAAAAGGCGTGGGAATGGGGAGAACGAATACCAATAGGCATATTCTATCGTAGAGAAGATGTTCCAGCCTTAGAAGAAAGAATACCAGCATTAAGAAAAGCACCGTTGATAAAACATGATATAACCAACATAGATATATCAAAACTATTACAAGAGCACACCATATAATTCAATAAACAATAATTTATTCGTTAAGCTTCAACAGCGCCCTCATTCACCTTAACCCCTATATCACCAACATTAGCGCTTTGTTTTTCTTCTTCAACTTTAGGGCTTACCACTACTAGCTTTATGGTATTAGTAGTTCTAAGTACTTCCAATGCGTCCCGACCTAGATCACTTAGCGTATATACACGATAGGTTCCCCTAGAATATACTTTCTCAAGGAAACCTAGTGCTTCAAGTATTTGCATATAAGCTAAGACCTTATACCTAGGTAAACCTGTTAAAGAAACAACATCACTAGCACTCAATGGTCTTTGCTCTAAGACCTCAAGTATACGTTTGAATTCAAGTAAAGAAGTACTAGCCAAGTCTCGTCACTCCCAAGTAAATAGGCTTTAAAATGATGGGTATGGTATAAAAAAATCTCCACCGAACACTGTAGATAATCCCAAGTTCTACCAGGATTCAAAAATAGTTAAGATATAAAAGTGAAATACTTAGAAGAGATACTAAGACTCACTCGATAGGTTCAATATGTATAATTGATACCGGACAGGCATCAGCTGCTTGTTGAGCACAATCCTTTAGTTCTTCGGGTATTATACCTTCACCTATCTTATCTGGTGAAGGCCTCCATTTTTCAACTATTTGACTCTTATTATCCTCCGGATTCATTTCAAAGACATCAGGGCATAGAGCTACACATACCATATCTGATATACACTGATCTCTATCAATCCAGACTCTGAACTTTGCCATAACTTACACACCGTTTATATTGTTAAACGTATATCACTAAAAATAGTTTTCGCATAAGCGTTTAGATCCAATCAAAAATACTAACATAAATAAAACTATACATGTACCCCTATACATATCACAAAGTACAGTAACCAGTACATGTACTAGTATACTGCCTTATACATCTAAATCAGACCTACATAGATACCACGTACTAGAGCTAGCCTGAAACAGCCAGTTCTATTAGCACAGGTAACTTAACGTAACACCCTTGCTTCAGTTAAAACTAACAAATAGTTAAAAGACTAAACAACAAGTTAATAGTTTGAATAAACCCTTACATAACCTTATCTTAGCTTAGAGCTAGACCAAACACCCGGAGCTCTCGGAGACCCACCAAGTAACGTAATACTCTTGGTGAATGCTAATATTTTCTATGAG
>CAYUVB010000045.1:3273-12754 GCA_964448055.1 uncultured Desulfurococcales archaeon
GAATTCTCTGATCCTTCTTATACCTTCTTCTATTCTTTCTGGTGGTTCTGTTACGAATGTTATTCTTAGATAACGATTACTTCCAGGATGGAATGCTGAACCTGGTAGCATTACCACATGCTTTTTCTCTGCTATTTGCCTCGCAAATTCTACGTCCTTTAGTCCTGTTTTCTCTAGGTATGCTGATACATCAGGGAATAGGTACATACCTGCTATTGGTTTTACTACCTTTGCTTCTGGTAAGTACTTTATTACAGCATTATAAGCTGTATCTCTTCTCCTCTTATATTCTGGAAGTACTTGAGCTAGATACTTTTCTTTTAACCCCTTCTCTAGGTATATTATTGCCAGTTTCTGTGAGATGTTCGAAGCACTTATTGTCATGTATCCTTTTAGTTTTCCTGCATGTTTAATGAATTCTTCTGGTCCCCATATGTATCCTAATCTAAATCCTGGTATTGCCAAGTCCTTGGAGAAGCTGTCTATTGTTACCACTACTTCATCTGCACCGGTATATCTCTGTATCCAGTTATGAGTTCCCTCATAGTAAATATGACGGTATGCTTGATCATAGAATACCCATTTCTTTTTCTCATAAGCTACATCCACTATTAACTTAGCTATATCTTCTCTTAGTACGCGACTTGTTGGATTACCTGGGCTTTCAAATAGTATTGCTTTTGCCTTCTCCATTTTCTCCTTAATACATTCTGGGTCTGGTTGAAACTCTGTGTCTATTTCTTGTGGACAATAATCTATTTTCACATTATGGATATGTCCTAAACCCCAATACACGCTATATGTTGGCGATAACAGGAGTAGGGTATCGCCCGGATCTAGGCCAGTTAATATTGCCAGATTGAGTGCTTCTGCTCCACCAATTGTTACTACTATTTGCTTCTTTGGATCTATATCTATTCCTCCATACTTTTTGATATCTTCCGCTATTAGTTCACGTAGTCTTGGATATCCACGACTTGGAGCATAACTTGATGTCTCAAATGGTTTTTCTAATAATAGTCTTGTTAGTTCCTCTAATGCCTCTTTTGCTGGTGGTAGGCCCGGTTGTCCTGCATGGAAGCTTATTACATCAACTCCACGCGACTTTAACTCTAAGGCAAGGTCTACTAGTACTCTATGCGGGGATGTAGGTGTATTAAGTGCACGTGAAGATATATTGGGTGTAGCCAATACACATCACCTAGTAGTATTTGTTTCTAGTTTACATGTGTGTTTACAGAGGGTATATGTTAGAGTAGAGATACCGAAACCAGACAGAATAGTCTACACCTACCTGGTATATTTAAGGATTTTTATGCCCCCGTAATAATATATGCTAGAAGGGTAGTAGATGGTTCATCCAAAAAACATTGTTGTAAAGATATCTGGTAAATGGATTAACCCGGATAAACCAGAGATAATTGGCGGATATGCTCGTGTACTGAAAAAACTCTACGAAGAAGGTTACCGGATAGCAGTTGTCGTAGGTGGTGGAAGAGTAGCTAGGGAATACATTGCTGCTGGAAGGAAACTAGGTTTAAGCGAGGCCGTGCTGGATTTAATGGGTATAGCTGCTACAAGACTAAATGCCATGTTATTCACTGTAATACTAGATGACCTAGCATATCAGGGTGTTCCGCGAAGCCTCGACGAGTTCATGGAAGCTTGGAGTACAAGTAAAATAGTTATATGTGGAGGGTTCCAACCCGGACAATCAACTAATGCTGTTTCAGCATTAATAGCTGAAGCCATTGGTGCAAAACTACTCGTAAATGCCACGACAGTTCAAGGACTATACGATAAAGATCCCAATAAGTATCCAGACGCCAAATTAATTAGAGAAACAAACGTTGAAGAAACCTATAGAATACTCATAGAAGAACAACATTACGCTGCCGGCGGATACGAGCTAATGGACCCGCTCAGCTTAATGATAATAAAGAGAGGAAAGATAACAGTAAAGATAGTCTATGGCGGGGATCCAGAAAACGTGTACAGAGCTGTTAAGGGAGAGAACCCTGGGACAACCATAAGACCCGAATAGACAAATACTCAAATAAACCTTAAGTAACACCCTAAATATAACGAGATCATAGGTGCGGGGGTGCCCGAGCCAGGTTAAAGGGGGCGGACTCAAGATCCGCTGGCGTAGGCCTGCGTGGGTTCAAATCCCACCCCCCGCACCAACACCCTTCTAGTAATTGAATAGTCTTCTCTACTGGCAACCCCTGTTGTTCTATCACTTGTAGGAGTTTGTCGATAAGCGCTACATTACCTAGAGATTTAGAGTGTCGCTTCTTGGTGTCAGCATCATACCATTCTCTATAAAGATAATATTGTTTTCCTTTCCTCTTAACCCTCCAGAACATGGTACCACCAGTATCAGATACAACAGATATCAACTTACGACCTAGTTTATAGATTACGTCACCAATACAAGAATTAAGCTATGGCATTCAAGACTACAAGAGTGATACAACATAGCCTTCCTACTACTCAACGTTTCCTCATTAAATGTGGATACATTTTTAATTACTAGCATCAGATTAACAAACTTGTTTGTAAGACACTTTGGTCCAACATTTCGGATTATTCTAACTTATTCTATTCTATCTTAGCTTTAACCCACAGTAGGGGCAATATATGCTTTGAGCTGGTATTATTGATTTGCAATTCGGACAAGTAATGCTCTCGACTGAATGTTGCTGATTCATTGGTTGTTGTGGAGGAGAGTATGGGAAATGTAGTGGTGATTGTTGCAGTTGTGGATAGGGTTGCTGATTAGAATATTCTTGAGTAAAAACACCATTACTTGTCTGTGTTCCTAAGTTGTTTGCTACAATGTGTTGTTTGTGTTGCTGGCCATTATTTTGTTGATGATTATAACTAGGATAGTTGGGTATGGGGTTTAGGTTTAGAGGTGGGGAGGGTTGTACTTGGTATGTATATGTATTAGATACCTGCTGCATAGCTGTTAGCTGCATCGGTGTATTAGGTGGTTGCATTACTTGAACTACTTGTAATGGTTGCCGGAAAGCCATGTAGTATTGTCGCCTTATATCCTCTTTGAGTAAATGTGTGTAGACCTGAGTTATCTTTACATCACGATGACCTAGAAGCTTTTGTACTGCTATAAGGCTCATACCTTTCCTTAATGCTTGTGTAGCAAATGTATGTCTAAATACGTGAGGCCGTATTTTTCTAGGATCTAGTCCTGCTCTTTTAGCAAGCGTTTTCAGCCTTTTATATAGTCCACTATAGCTTATATTCAATACTTTTTCATCTAAGCTTTGAGGTCTTCTTTCAGAAAACCATAACGTTAATGCATACCTCGTGAGAGAGCCAAAGAAAACCGTTCTTTCCTCTCCATATTTCGCTGCCCTAACCTTTATTTCACTATTATTGAAGTCTATGTCTCTCCACCTAAGCTCTAATGCTTCTTGTGCGCGTAGCCCTGTTTCAATAAGTAAACCTATTATTAGTAGGTCTAGTGCATCACGTATACTCATTAGCAAACGATATACTTCTTGTTCACTAAGCGCTTCTACTTCTCTCCTTCGTGGAGCCTTAACTATTGGTACCTTAACATTTAGTCCCAACCACTCAAAAAATCCCCTTAGGAGAAGTGTGTAATAGTGAAGCGTTGCTTGTCTCCATCTTCTCTCTTCTATAGGATCCCTTATCCTCCTATGTCTACGCTTACGAGGAAAACCATGTTTAAGTCTATGCATTCTCCATCTACGTACATCATCGCTCGTGACCTCTTTTAACGGCTTATTTCCTATGAAGTCTAAGAAGTCCATTATAGCTGCACGGTAAACCTTAGCTGTCTTCTCACTAGCACCAGCCGATAATAGCGCTGCTATGAACTCCTCTACTATTTCTTCATTAGACTTGTCCAATAGTCCTGGTGGAGGATTACCTAGATCGAATTTAACCATAACTAAAGTCCACCCTTAACACCACTATAGAATCATATTAATGCAGGGATACCTTCTGATAGACTATTTTACCCGATGCTAAGTACTTATAAGGACTGGAGCCTGGTAACACGTTCCGATAAGACTAGGCATTGGGGTAGTCTTTTGACCAAGCTTAACGTTGAGTGTATACCATGCATACTCGACGTAAGAAGTCGAGAAATAATAATGAAGTATGACAATACTTGGACTGCAGTAAACACTATGATAAAGTTAATGAAGGAATATGTAGAGCTCTTAGTGTCTGGTGAAACAAACGTAACTGTTATAGCAACAAAACTTTTCCGTAAGGCTAAGCAGTTAATAGGCGATCCTGACCCCTATTGTGAATTGAAACATGAGGCTAATCGTAATGGCTTAGAGCTTTATCATAAGCTAAAAGAGTATATGCAACAATTAGCTCCACGAGAACGCCTTAGGTTAGCTGTTAGAGCCAGCCTTATAGGAAACTCCTTGGATCTAGGTGTTTCAGGGTACGAGCCTCCGAGTACTAGAGAGTTACTTAAACTAGTGGATTCCATAGAAATAGTTGGCGAAGGCTATATAGGTTTACTAGAAGATGTCAAGGATAAACTAGTGGTTTACCTACTAGACAATGCTGGTGAAGCAGCGCTAGATAGACTACTAGCTGATGAGCTTAGAGCTCTTGGAGCATACGTAATAGGTATTGTTAAGTCAGGAAGCTTTCAAAATGACGTAACAGAAGACAATATAGACGAGCTGGGCTTGGAGGAAAGCTTCGACGAGGTAATAGGTACAGGATCCGATGCATCAAGTATATTCTTTGATGAGATAAATAATGAGACTAGACAAATACTTGAGAAAGCTGACCTAATAATATCTAAAGGCATGGCTCACTATGAGTATCTGAGCGACTATGAAACGGAAGACAAAGAGGGTAAAACTATTTTATACATGCTTAAGGCAAAATGTAATCCGATTGCTAGAAGTTTAGGTGTAGAAAAAGGAAGTTATGTTTTGAAGAAAACGAGGATAAGGTTACCCTGGAAGTAAGCCTTCTTCTTCTAAGCGGTCTGCTAACCATTTCAATCCTAATTCTTCTAGTTTAGCTCTTGTAGGCCTACCATCAATCCATCCACGTACCTTGTAGTATTCGTCTAACATCTCGTTTAGTTTAACTACGTATCCCTTTGCTGGTCCTTCAGGCATAGGCTCTTCTAGTAGCCTCTTTGGTAGTGTATCATATTCTCTACCATCTCCGAAGCTTAATATGTTGAATACTCTTTCAGCATTCCATATTCTTTCGCCAATGATTTCAACGTCCTTTGCTGTAACATCCCAACCAGTTACGCTAGCTAGCAGGGCAGCATATTCTTCAGCCCATATGGCGAATGATGTAAACTTACATACTATTAAGCTGTCTATTACTGCGAATACGTCCTGGAAGTGCTTTACTAATGCTGGCTTGCCCTTAGTCTCGAATCTATCGACGAGCTGTGGTACTCCTAGAACCTCTGGTGATATCATGTAGGCTCTTAGGTGGCATCCGCCACGATTACTTGTAGCATAAGCTAGACCGTGACCTTGTGCTCCACGTGGATCATAAGCTGGTAGCTCTTGTCCACGTACAACCATTGCTACTTCTGGAGCACCATACTTCTCTGCAAGCCTCTTAGCACCTTCAGCTAGATCGTCGCCTATGCCGCTGCGATAAGCTGTTCTCCATACGAGTTCTATTATTGCTTCAGGTGTACCCCACTTAGCATTAAGTCCACGTAGCTTCTCCTCTGGTATCTTGCCTAGCTCTACTAGTTCCATAAGCGTACCTATGACGTGGCCCATTGATATAGTGTCTAGTCCTAGTTCATTGCATAGGAAGTTAGCTTTAGCTACTGCTTCAAGGTTGTCTGTACCAGTTTGTGCACCGAAAGCCCATATGGTTTCGTATTCTGGTCCACCACCCTCACCTGAGAATGGTGATTTCGTGACCTTGGTGTAACGTGCACATGTTATGGGGCAACCCCAGCATGCCTCTTCACGACTCTTCTTTACATCGAGTATTGTCTCAGCCATTCGTTCACCACTGATTTTCTCGGCACCCTCAAAGACTCCTGTACGGAAATTCCTTGTCGGGAAGATGCCCGCCTTGTTAATTATGTTTACTAGTACTGCTGTACCGTACTTTGGTAGTGCTTCAGCTGTTACAGAACTCTTCTTATGCTTATCTATTGCTATCCTTACAGCTTCTTGGAACTTATCCGGTTTAGCAACCTTAGGTTTCCCGTGACCTAAAACAGCTATTGCCTTAAGCTTCTTAGAACCCCATACAGCACCATGACCTCCACGACCAGCTGCACGGTTCTTATCGTTCATTATAGCTGCAAAACGTACAAGGTTTTCACCAGCTGGACCAATAGCTGCTACCTTAATGTTATCTGCTTCTTTTCCAACTTCTGCTCTAAGTTCCTCCTTTATCAAGTCAGTAACTGTGTGTACATCTTTACCCCATAGATGCTTAGCATCTCTTATCTCTGCTTTTCCGTCATGTATCCAGAGATAGACCGGTGTCTCAGAGACATCCTCAATTATTATACCATCAAAACCAGCGAACTTTAGTTCGGGTCCGAACTTACCACCACTCTGTGAGTCATGTATAGTGTTTGTTAATGGAGACTTGGTTACCGAGCACCATCTTCCGGGAGCTGGAACACCAGCAACACCTGTAAGTGGGCCGGTCATGACTAATGCCTTATTCCTAGGCGAGAATGGGTCTACTTTAGGATCAACCTCTTTCAACATTAGATATACTCCTAAACCTCTGCCACCGATCCATTTCTTCAATACTTCCTCTGGAAGAGACTCAAACCTAATCTCGCTACTCCAGAGATTCACTCTTAGAATCTTACCCATATAGCCTCCTAGAACCATTACCAGAACTCACCCCACCACTAGTACACTAAGGTATCAATTACATATAATCCTTTTCAACAATAAGTAAACGTACACTAAGAGAAATAATGTTCCAATAGCTATTAGAACAACTCCGATAGGGAGAAATACCTCTCTGGGCCTAGTAGAAAATGACACAACATTTTATAAGGTTACGATGATAGCCTTGTTTGTCCAAAGAATAGGTGAATGGGTAATAAGTTTAGCAGAGGATAGCCATCCAAGAGAACTAATGGTTGAGGTAACTACCTATTGTAACTATGACTGTATCCACTGCTTTAGGAAGACTATGGAAGAGCCGCTAGGATCTATGTCTATGGAAACCTATAAGAGACTCTTGGAAAAAGCTTCAAGGGCAGGTGTAAGTAAGTTAAGCTTTTCTGGGTGGGGTGAACCATTAGTTCATCCATACATAATCAATATGTTGGAAAAAGCCAAAGAGTATGGGTTCAAGGTATTATTGAATACTAATGGAGCCTTACTAGTAGAACATGCTAAGCGCATAGTGGATCTAAGTGTAGACGAGTTAGTTGTAAGCATAGATGCGGTTGACCCAGAGCTCTATAGTAGTATAAGATTGAAAGGTGCCTTGAGTAATGTAACTCGAGGTTTACTCAAAGTAAAAGAATTATTGAAAGAAACAGGACGATGGAAGCCAGTAATAAAACTAGAGTTTACTATAAATAAATACAATTATAGAGATCTTGAACGAATAGTTGACTATGCGAAAAAGGTTGGTGCAACACATGTAATATTATCAAACATTATACCATTAACGCTTGAACATGAGGAGGAGTTAGCATGTTATAATGACCCCCAATGTCTAAAGGAGACGGCTAGGTTACGAGAGGTACTAGGAAAGGAAAGCCTAAGTAGCAATGTACAAGTATACATACCAAGTTTTAACGTAGTAGTTGAGCGCCAATGCCCATTTACTCGTAATTATGCATTGTTTGTTCGCTGGGATGGATTAGTAGCACCATGCATCTATTACGCACATACATGGAGAAATGTATTTATGGGGATAGAGAGGAAAATCCAAGCAGTAATCTTAGGTGACATTAACCGAGAAGAATTGTTAGCCATATGGAGAAAGAAAGAAAACGCTGCCTTCAGGCTAAGAGCATCGATATTTAATCAACCATCATGTCTAGACTGCCCACTCCAGCAATACTGTGTGCTAACGGAGTCAAACAAAATAGACTGCTGGGGTAATACACCAACATGTGCACACTGTCCCTACTCTCATGACATAGTTAGATGTCCTTTATAGCCATAGTCGTTACAATGTTATATGAGGCTTAGATAGAGTTGAAAATAATAGTAGAGGTCTTTGGGACACTAAGAGAAAAATTAGGATGGACCAAGAAGATAGTAGAATTAGAAGGAAGAGAGACCACGCTTAGACAAGTCCTAGAAAAGCTGGATATAAGCGAAATAGTATTAGAAGGAGATATGATAAGAGAGGGCTTCATAGTGCTCGTGAATGGTGTACACGCCCAATTCAAAGGTCATGGAAACGCTAAATTAAGGGATCATGATACAGTATCCATTTTCCCACCAGGAGGCGGAGGCTAACGATAGAGATGACAAAATATAAAGATACTCTATTAACACCAACCCAGGTAAAGGTACTAGAACTACGAAACCAAGGCAAAACATTTGAGGAAATAGCCGAAATCCTAGGCTTATCTAAAACAACAGTATATACAGCTTACAAGACAGCCATTAAAACAATAGAACGAGCTAGAAATACCCTGAAACTGTATGTAGAACTCCTAGGAGGGATAACGATAGAAATACCAGAAAAAACACCCGTAGAGGAATTATTATCAATTATATTAAGAGAAGCAGACATCCATGGAATAAAGATAGCTGAACGTAGTAGCAACATACTATTGAAGATAATACGTAAAACAAAATGCATAGACCTAGAACAAGCATTAACTAAATGCAAGGTAAGAATACACATAAACAAAAACGGTACAATAGAAGTAGAATAAGAAATAAGCTACTAAGCAGCTATGTAATAGCTATTTACAGGTTAAGCCTTTATGCTTAATAATCTAGTATAGATTATACCATCTTCTTGTTTTCTTAGAACCAGGCATAACATAGAACATCATAAAAACATTGATAGATACTTGAGACCCACGATGAGCGCCGCCTATAGGCCCCATATCCACCCGGGCCCAACCCCTTACGGGCCACGTAGACCATAGCCAACGTGGCCCGCCCCTGGGTGAGAAGCGCCTGCGGCCTCGGGCGATTGGGAGCGGCGGGCTACACCCCTCGGGGCACAAGGCCCCTCGGGGCTTACACCCCCGCCCCATCAACCCCGTCTTCTACGGGAGCCCTCGTCCCCCTTTTCAGGGGGAACGGCCGCCTATTTTCGGGGAGGGTTTCCCGCTTAGATGCTTTCAGCGGTTACCCCCTACGGCGTGGCTGCCCGGCTGTGCCCTGTGGGACAACCGGTACACTAGAGGCCGCGATGCCCCGTTCCTCTCGTACTGAGGGCACCTTCCCCTCAGGCGGCCCACACCCCCCGCGGGTAGAGTCCGACCTGTCTCACGACGGTCTAAACCCAGCTC
>CAYUVB010000046.1:0-12727 GCA_964448055.1 uncultured Desulfurococcales archaeon
AATAGCATGGTGGTCTTGATTAGCTGGGCTATTTCTTCTAGTGGGTAGTTGTCATCGTATATTATTGTGGTGTTCTCTAGTGCTAGTAGTATGAATGGTGGTTCGTAGTCTTCATCGTACATGTGTTCTTCTCTTAGGTGTTTCAGCCATTGTTGTTCTAGTTCATCTAGGCTTAACCCGTAGACGTCCTTGAAGTACTCTATGCTTGGTTTCCTGCACATCAGCTTGTATAACTCGATGTATTTTCCTACACCGTACTTGTCGATGAGCCAGTATGTGAAGCTCTCGAACTCCCATCGGTATACTTCTACTGATCCAGAATACCTGGTAAACAACTCCTTGATGGGCGCGTATACTCCATGGTCTATCATGTAAACTGTGAACTCGTGTGGGTATCCTGTTAGCTTCATTTCTAGGTTGCCTGTTGGTAGGGTGTTTAGTATTAGGTATAGGTTTAGTCCTTCAGCCATCCTCCGTGTTAGCTCATTACACCAATGCGATATATGGTTCACAACGAGGTATATGTTAACAGCATCTGCTATCCCCGATAGTAGGTGGTTTAGGTTCTCATAGTCCACAGTGATGTTATGGTAGAATATGTGGGCTCTCTGCTCGTATGGTATGTAGAATTCTATTACACCAGTCTCCGTTAGGTATACAGGCCATTGTTTACGGCCAAGCTTCTCCACGTACCAAGGCGGCAGTATGGTAATATTAATGCTTACGTTCCCCTTGATACCGAGTATTCTTACAGCTTTTGAAACCATGTCTTCTATGAGGGAATGTATCCTATCAGCATTACGTTTAACCCATGGGTCAACGTTATCGGGAAAGCTTAGAACGATACTAACGTTCTCGTCACGGACACTGTGAAGACTTCCAACGTGAATCATTGATAGCAGGAGAGGTAGTAGAATAAAAAATAGGTAACATGTATGCTTACGCATAACTTCATTCCTCTATCAATCAATAATCCAAGTATACAGAGTAATTAATACTATGTTATCTAAGGGTGTTTTAGGGGTCCATGAATATAGTTTTCAAAAGCCCTTAAAGCTTAATGTATTGGTGGATATGTGGTTTATGACGGCTTCCTTGTCTAGGGTTTTATTGTTTTGTTTGTGGGTATTGTTTGGTTTATTGATTATTGGTTTTGGGTTTAATTTTATATAGAGAATATTTGGCGTAGTTTTTCCTTTACCTTTTCCATTGCCTCTATTTTTAGTTTGCCTATTATTTTTATTATAAGCTTCTTCTCTACTGTGAATATGCTAGAGCAGTCGACGTAGCTAGGCTCTTTCTTTAAGTGACCGAAAGCTAGGTCTGTCTGAGTTATTGCTATTCTATGTCTTCCCGGAGAACTCGTTATTTTCGCTACTATGATATCCTCTCCTAGATCTATTGTATTTAACACTAGAACGGGTCTTAGTTTTGAACCTAATAGGTCGGTGAAAGGTAGCTCTAGAACCACAATGTCTCCTTGACTATATCTCGAAGAGTTCCTCAGCGTCTTCACCCTCTCTTAAGAGTCTTAGATAAGAATACAGTTTCTCAGCATCCATACTCTCAACACCTACTATCTTTATCTTAATTTTCTTGCCCTCTAACCCACTTAGAGGTTTTAGCGGAATTATTACACCGCCTTTAACAATAGCTTCCACTTCTATTTCAGACATTCCTTCCCACCAAATATACTAGTGTCTAAGGGGGTTATCTTGGTATAGGTCTTCTAGATCAATAGGCTTTAAGCCCTTCATAGAAGCCCTTTACATACCCCTATGTATTGTTGGAAGGTGTTCTAGCCACCTAAAATACCCTGTGGATAAGACTTGTCTAGACGAAGTTTGCAGGCAACTAGAAACACACGTAGAGCATATATAGTCGTTGATAGTTTCTTTGTTTAGGGTTTTATTGTTTTTATTTGGTTTATTGTTTGCTGGTTGTCTTCGTATATTGCTTCTATGTTGTATTGTTTTAGTAGTTGTCTTATTTGCCGGGTTTTGTATGTGGGGTTTGATGTGTGGTTTCGCCGGGTTCTGAATATTATTTTGTGGTAGGGTATGTTCCATTGTCTTAGCTGTTGTTTTGCCTTGGCCGATAAGCTCTCCTGTACTTCTACTCCTCCTAATAAAGTTCACAATACCTACGATAGTATCCTTGCCAACAATACTCTCTTCATCCATCAAGAAAAACCCATATGTTTTCACCCACTAATCCCTCCTTCACCCTGGTCTCTAACGCATAGTTTAACGCCCTCGCCTTGTATAGAGTCCCTTTCTCGGTAACATATCCTTTGGTGGTATGATGAATGATCCAAGACTCCTACCACTATGGATCATGGCTGGTGGGGCAGGGCCATACACTTAGGAGCACATGTACATGGAGCAAGTCATGTCTGGCAAACAATGCATAGCCCCGGAGTCATCGTGAAGAGGTACGGCGAGTTAGAATTCGTCAACATACTGCCCTTAACCACGAGGATAGTCAAGGAGATAGGGATGGAGGTCGACGTAGAGTGAGGCCGGTCTTGATAGTACTCGCCGTGTTATTAGTCGTAGCTTTAGCCGTAGGATTTATACAGCTTAAAGAAGTCCAACAAGGCGAAGCAAAGATAAAGATAGTCGACCAGGCTAGGAGAGAGGTTCGTGGTTCCAGCTAGAGTAGAGAGAATCGTAAGCCTATGGCCCGAGACTACGAGGACATTGTTCGCGCTGGGCGTTGAGGACAAGATAGTCGGCCTAGACACCTATAGTAGAACATGCCCATCCTAACCAGAGCATTCCCCGAGATCAAGAACATAACCGATGTAGGAACCCCGATAAGAGATACATTAAACATAGAAAAGATTGCGATGCTGAAGCCGGATGTAATCTTCATGCGAACCGATGACGCTGTGCTCGCCGACAAGCTCCAGGAGACCTAGGTATCCCAGTCATATGTGTTAGAATGCACCCGCCACCGGAGAGAAAGCTAAGCTTCGACATGATAACACTCATAGGAAAATCGTTGGAAAAGAGAAGCGGGCCGAAGAAGTCAGGAAATATCTTGAACAAAAGCTATACGAGGTAACATCCATAACCTCGAAGATACTGGATCCAGAGAAACCCAGGGTATGTGTAGCCTTCGCATTCGATCTACTCAAAACAATCGGCTACTTCGATATCGTAGAGCTTGCGAGGGGATAAACGTTGCCAGCGGCAACAAAGAGACATGGTATACCGTGAGCTTCGAGGATCTGCTTCACTGGAACCCCGACATAATAATACTACACGGTTTCGGGAAATTCATGCCAGAAGATATTCTAAACGATCCAAACTTGCAGCAAATCAAGGCTGTAAAGGAGGGAAGGGTTTACAGACTAACACTTGGCTGGGCTGGCTGGGATTCCACAAGATTTATAGTATGTGTCCTACAATACGCGAAAGTATTCCACCCAGACAAGTTCGGCTCCATCAATGTTGAGGAGGAAGTCAATAGGATATTCAAGTTCGTCTACGATGTCAATGATCTCTACACGAAGCTTAAGAACGACTTTAAGTTATCGAACATCGACGATTAGGAGAACAACCATGGCCGTAGAGGCTAGGGAGAACCACACCAAGTTTTTAGGAAAACAACTCAAGCAGCCCGTCTTCTCACTCTTAGTGCCCATCTTGCTATTCATTACCTACCTATGTATAGGTAAGTACTACATATACTTTCCATTTCTAATCGATGAAAACTTGGTTGAACACGTAATTATCTTCAATATTAGGTTGCCGAGAGGGATCATAGCATTAACCTTCAGGGCTTGTATGGGTATATCAAGTGCAGCTCTTCAAACAACGCTAAGAAATCCTCTCGTAAGTCCATACATACTTGGTATAGCATCAGGTGAGGCTTTCGGAGCAGCATTATCGATAGCCTAGCTGGAACCAAGTACTTCTTCCTAACACAGCCATTAGCTATTCTCTTCGCATTAACAGCTATCGTCCTAACTCTATCATTATCAAAGTTTCAGGGCCAGCTTCTACCAATATCAATTGTTTTAGCTGGCATAATAGTTTCTGCCTTGTTTTCAGGACTGTTATCACTTGTTCAGATACTTGTAGAACCCGAGAAAACTCAGACAACCGTAGCCTGGATAGCTGGTAGGCTACACACAGTAACGTGGAGGGACACACTAGTTTCTACTCCACTGGCAGCAATGGGGATTCTAGGCCTTCTAGTCTTCAGATGGAGGATATCCTATTATCGATGGGAGACGAGGAGGCAAGATCCCTCGGTGTTAGAGTTGAGAGGGAGAGGTTCCTCGTAATACTATTTGCATCTATCGCCACAGCCTCAGTCGTATCCGTAGCCGGGATAATAGGCTAGGTCTGCTTGATAACCCAACACATAGCTAGATCCATAGTTGGATTGGATCCGAAGACACTCTTACCGGCATCGATCTCAGTTGGAGCATCATTTATGCTCGTAGCCGACCTGATTTCGAGAACCATCTGGACATATGAAATACCCGTTGGAATAATAACCACGTTGGTAGGAGCACCAATGTTTCTGTATCTAATGAGGAGGGCTTTACATGAATAGCGTTAAGGTTAGAAACCTAAGGTTCAGCTATGGCGAGAGAATAGTATTGGAAGACATATCCTTCGAGGTTAACGAAGGTGAGATCCTAAACAGTACTCGGCCCAAACGGTGCTGGTAAAACCACCTTGCTCAAATGTTTAAACAAGTTATTGAAGCCTAAAGGCGCCATATTCATTGATTCACTTGATATCACAAAGCTTAATGAAAAAGAACTCGCAAAACTTATTGGATATGTTTTGCAGACACATACGCCTGCCTTCCCATACAGGGTTATAGATATCGTGGTTAGCGGAAGAACACCTCACCTAGGGTCCTCAACGCCATCCAAAAGAGACTACGGGCTCGCTTACCAGATCCTAGATAAACTTGGTTTAAACCATTTAGCAAAGAGACCCTACACACAGTTAAGTGGTGGAGAACTAAGACTAGTTCTCATAGCAAGAGCTTTAGCTCAACAACCAAAAATCTTACTTCTTGACGAACCAACATCCCATCTAGATCTAAGAAACAAGATAATCGTTTTAAATATTTTGAAAGAAATCGCAAGAGAAGGCATCACTATAATAATGATCGAACACGACCCAAACATGGCTTCACTTATATCTGATAAAGTCTTACTGATGAGCAAAGGTAGAATAGTCGCCTACAGAAAACCCCAAGACGTGTTAACGGTAGAAAACCTAACTAAAATTTATGGAATTAACGTAAAAATTTTCGAGAACAACGGAAAACCATTCATCTTTCCAGAAATCCAGCTTACAAGACATATGTCGGTACGTAAAGAAAGAGACCTCTTAAAACAATCATTAATATTAAGTTTACGGAAAATCCCTAGAAATTCTTCATCCTATGTTTCTAGCCTAAGCGGTATGGAAATCTCATTTGTTGCTAATTTCTGTTATGGTCTATGTAACTTGGCGAGTATCCTAGTGTTATCTTAAACTTAATGGGCTCTTTGATTTGTGGGGTAGGAGGAAAAACAGTTGAGTATTGGTTAATGGGTTAAAGGTCTTTGTAGCTGTGTCTACCTCTTTATTAGGTGTGTTAATGGGTGTTCTGGCACTGGCGGGGATATTAGCATCTGATAGATTGGCGGTGGATACTTTAGGCCTACCTTCTTTAATCTCTCAATGGTTTTTTCCAACTCCTCTACTTTCATGCCCAACCAGAGCTCATCGTCTTGTGCTTCTGCTATTGCTCTAGCACCGCCACAAGGTATCGTGAGCCATGGGGTTTTTCCTTGGGCTATCGTTGCTACTATTTCACAAGCGGCGTGTCCATTGAAATCTGAAGACGGTTTTACACCAGTACTATCGAAGTAGCCTACTAGGAGTAGGTATGCCTGAGTTGAGTTAGCAATTAGTATTACACCATCCGGGTCTACTCCTAGTTTATCGAACTCCCGGAGCGGTGCAAACACAGCGTACTTGTACTTGCCCATAGGAAGAGCGTGGACTCCTTTAACGAGTTTCTCGAACAACTCCTTAGTGTATGCGAAACCCTCTACCCACCTCTTTATCAAATCCCCGGGAGGCTCCTTGAAGCCAAGAACATATGTTCCAACAACACATGCATCAACGTTTTCAGCGTCGACGCTAACGGTCTTACCATACACAGCAGCTAACTTAATGACTTGGCAGAGAGCAAGATTCTTAGGCCATCTAGGAGCTCCCTTTACCGGGTTCTCGGATAACTTAAACCCTACGGGGTCACCTTTGAGTTTTAAAATCTTGACTACCTCATCGTGCAGAACTTCATATTTTGCCAAGGAAGATACACCACTATACGATAAGGCTTTGAAGGACATAAGCGTTTCGTTATAACTGGATATAACACGTAACAACGCTCCTTACTATCCTCTCCAATCGACTTCTTCAAGAAGCAGAGAAGATATTAATATATAATAAAGTTATTGGTTCCCCATGAACTCTATGTGTTCTTGCATCTACGAGGCTTCACGGTTTCACGGGATCTCCGCTTTATAAGTATTTTGACGATACCCTCATCCTTGAGTGGCGTACTTCTACAACCCCTCGAGATTAGGTGAATCCTTAGCATTTCTCTCCGTTAGGACAAAAGTGTTGCATTTCTGCAGAGAATTGCTTCACATGACTTGTTTACTTCCGGCTCCCGTTAGGATTAGGCGACGTGTTTTGTCTAGGTTTATAGTTTACGCGTTGTTTGCACTGATTTTACTAGTTATCGGTGTTGGTATAGATGCTGGCGTTGGCTCCCAAGGTATAACCGTTACTGAGACCGTGTCGCTGGTTTCCACTGTTACTCCTACAGTTACATTGACGCCTTCTACTATTGTCTCTACACCAAGTATCCCAGTTACTGAGACGAAGACTATTGCCCTCACATGCACGGCTTATAGTACTGTGGCTGAAACTAGCTATATAGCCTCTACCGCAACTCAACTTCCACCATCACTATTACGAGTATTAGGCCTACTACGCTAACCACCGCCTATACAATGATCACAACCAGTACCGTAACTACAACGGTAACAACCACAGCTACTGTTACGGTTGGGCCAGAATACGTAGTGGAATTCCTGGGAGACAGAGAATACTTCGACCAAGTCCTAGAACTGCTTAGCAAAGCCAAGGAATCAGTGTATGTCGCCATGTACATCATGAAATACGATCCCAACGAAGAAGACGACCCAGTCAACATATTGCTGTATAGGCTGGTAAAACTGCATAATGAGGGCGTGGATGTAAGAGTAGTAGTAGATGATTATACCAAGAGTCATTACTACAAGACGCTGGTATTCCTAAAGGAGAACGGTGTTGAAGTGAAACTAGATCCACGTAGTAGTACTAGATTGCATGCCAAAATAGTAATAATTGAAGTAATAATTGATAAGAAGTGGGTTATTGTGGGTAGTCATAACTGGAGTGAGAGCGGATTACAATACAACTATGAAGCAGCGATACTAACAAGCAAGCCAGAAACAGTCATTGAAGCACTAAGATACTTCAACAACCTATGGGAAAACAGTAGACCAATAGAGTAATCCAAAGTAGTGCTATGAGTATCCGTATCCACGGCTAGTTTTCTAGTTCTACTATCTTCCTAATATGATATGACAGTAAACTCTAGGCTTATCTTAGCATGATTTACCTTATTCTTCGTACACTACCATCTTCTTCTATGAAGTATATTTCTAGGTCTTCGAGCCAGGGATTGTATCTCCTCGCGAAGTCTTCGAATATTTTCCTCCTACCATAGCCTACAATGATCTTCCTCCATTTCTCCCCCGTACACTTCTCCAATCTCTCCATAATGAAAAGGTATTCTATGAGGTTACTGTATTCTGCTGATGCCACTTGGCCTTTGAATGTAAAGCCTTTGATATCTCCTACTATCCTGGATCCTGTGTTTACGATATCAAACTCCTTGTACTTACCGCAGACGTTCAACTTGGCCTTGTAGAGTGGCATTCCTAGGTATTCACTTATTATTCTCCTAGCCTTCTCCTCGTTCATTGACTTCTTGGTTTCCTTTGTTTGTCTTTGTGAAGGTTTTGCTAAGGCCCTAGCTTTTTCCAGTCTATCTATGGTGTATACGAGTGTTGTTGTAGTACTCTGTGCTGACCCTCCTTTTCTTACGAGTTTAATAGTTAACCCCAATTTTTCCAGCTTTTCATTGCATAAGTCAATGAATTTTTTGGAAGAAAGAGCTGAAACTACAGCTGGAACCCTATTTTCCAATCCTAGCTCATAATGAATTTTGCCGGCTTTAATTATAAGAGTTCTTACTCCCCGTCTAGCTAGGGGGAGAACATACTCGTTTAATACATACTCCCTAATCTTATCTGCTAGATTCAACCCGGACTTCCATGAATATATTTGTTGAAATACCTATTGAACTTTCCTATCCCTATGTAGGGAAGTACATAAAGATTAACTAGCACTAAAAATCTCATACTACTAAGAGAACCAGTAAGAATGAGAATAATTCAATAATCTAGTAACTATGGATTTAAACAAAACTCTAAAGTCCAATTAGTTATCGTGAGATCCACGAATTTATAATTTCTCTATTACTTGTTTTACTATCTCCTTTATTATTTTGATGTATGCTCTGAATTCGTTGTTTCTTTGTTGTTCTTGTTTCATTAGGTCTAGGTATTCGCCTATGGTTATTCTCTGTTTGGCTGCTTCCTGTTGCTTTATCTTGTTCATTGACTCTATGATTTGTCTGGGCTTGAGTTTAGTTTTGTTGTAATTCTTTGTTTGGGGATTTAGTGTTTGTTAATAGTTTATTGTAGTGAATGCGTAGGGTGAGCGTTAATAGTGTATGTACTCTCTACCCTACTTAGGGTTTATTGTATGGTTGATAAGGTTAAGACTAGTATAGTGGTTGACCGTAGGCTTTGGGAGGAGTTTAAATTGAAGGTTGGAGGTGAGAAGGGATTAAGGATGCTTAGTAAGGCTGTTGAGGAAGCCGTAGAGGAGGAGGTTAGCGAGCTCCTAGTTATTAAGGCGTTGAATAAGATGTTGGAGAACGAGGAGATCTCCTTAACTGTGGTTCCAGTTAAGCCTAAGGTGCGTACAGATGCTGGTAAGACTGTTAGGGAGATGAGAGAGACTAGGACTTTATATGGCTGGTACTTGAGTTCTCTGTGTTGTCCTAGTAGAGCTTAGAAATTATAGGCTAAGACCCCATAGAGTTGATGGCGGCTTAAACTAATCGCATTCTCTAATAATGATCTCTACGGGGTTGTTTGAGCTAAGCTGGTTTTGGCTCTAGGTTTGTTTCTGCTAGAGCTCCTTACCCCGTTTGCTTGTTATGTTGTGTAGTTTCTTATCCGGTGGTTGGTGTTAAGCTTTATATAATTATGTAACTACATAGTTATATGGTTTAAAGCCATGGCTCCCAATACTAGTACCATTAGTGTTCGGAGAAGTACCAGGGTGTTGTTGGAGAAAGCTAAGAAGATATACGAGTTAAGAATAGGTAGGCCTACTACATGGGATGAGTTTCTCTTAGCTCTAGCATCAACTACAATACAAGGTGGACGGGAGGAGAGTGTACTAGAACTAACAGATGAGGAGGCTAGGCTACTAGAGAACCTGGTAAGTGAGGGTAGGAGTAGTTGGAGCAAGCGTGTCTTGACACCAATGTTTTAATAGAGCTTTCGAGGAGAAAACTAGTACGTTACATAGAACCTGAAGACAACATGTATCTTCCGGTTATAGTGTTCTACGAGTTTCTACGAGGGCTAGCTTACCTAGGAAGAGATATAGGTAGAGCTAAACGTGAACTAGAGTACCGCTTCCACATAATATGGCTAGATAACAGTGTTTTAGAGAAAGCATCAGAAATATACGTTGAGCTACGTAGAAAGGGGGTACTTATACCAGACCCAGGTATACTGATAGCTGCTTCATGTATATCACATGGACTACCACTAGCAACGTATAATAGAGAACACTTTGAGAGAATACCAGGGATAAAACTCAAGGACCCAGACGAGATAATATCAGAACTCAACATGTATAAAGCCTTGATAAAACGTGAAAGTAGTTGAGTCAAACAATAATGAAGAGAAACCTATCCAGCAATAGACTTTCCTACGTGCTTGACCTTAATTTATTGTAATAGATCCCTCAATACATTTCTCTTAAACCCCTATCTAGGCTCGTGTAGAACATATGTATTCTTTAAGCTCGTTTACGTATTCTTCTATGTTGTTTTCTCATACTTTTCTCTATGATCCTAGATATTGGTTGCTTGCTACTTATGTGTGGATTAATTAAGTGTATTGTAGTAGATGTATAGTTTCGCTTAGCTCTCTTTTTTAAGCCCCTGGTTAATGTCTGGGGAGTTGTTGTGTTGGAGAAAATATCGTCTGGCATGCTAGCTCTAGGGAGCTTACTAATCCAATGCCATATGTTTGTCTCTTATAGGGTTCCTGGAGGTGGAGGGTTATGGGGCGCGTTAAAGTAGTCTATTATCCTTTAATTATTGGCGATGAGGATGGGCGATGCGTGTACTGGCCTAGGAGTATACGTGATGCTGTTTGGTTTAAGAGTGATCCATTACCTGATGATGAAAGCCCCTTCTAGGTTCGCGGCTAAGTTTATTACAGTTAGAGTAAGTTGAGGGAAAAGTGTTGAGATCATTTATTCAGGAAAAGCTATGGTGTCGTGAAAGTTCTTGTCGTAGTGCTTAGGGAGCTTAAAAGAATAGGGAATTGTAAGTAGTGTAGGATATGAAAAAGCCTTTATTTTACGTGTACTTTTCCTGGGGTGTTGAGGATATATCTGCTGTTATGCTGTCAATATGTTTTCTCCATTCTTTCCACATGTATTTCTTCATTTTCGGGGTTTGTCGTTGGCTTGTTTTTAACTCTATTATTGCGCAAGGGTCTGTTAGGAATGGGTCTTTCTTCAATGCGACTTTGATCACTGATGTGAGGGATACTTCTATACGTTGTTCCCCGTCAACGCCTATTTCAACATGCTTGTACTTGTTGGCTCTTTCCCAGAAGCTTATTGGGGTATATGCGAAGCCCTCGCATCCTCCTCTCCAGGTTCTGCATGGTATGTGTGCTAGAACCTTATCACCTATTCAATACTTTTACGAGACTCGCCATCATAGTGGGATATTATGATAAGCTATTTACCTGCTTATTTACTACATAGTATATTGGTGTATGTACACGCGTATTCCTAGTCTATTTCATACGATAATACTTAGGATTGCAGTTGAGTCACCGGAATCCCTACGTGAAGCCATAGACGTGTTGAAAAAGATTCTAGAAGGCAATGAATCAGAGTTGGAGAAGTTATTCTTTGGCGGACTCTGTATAGCCGGGTTGCTTAGTAATGATAAGTGTAGGTGGGTTAATCCTAGTGACCCACTTTTACGTGTAATAGCGAAAATCCTAGGCAATGCGTTGAAGTATAATATCCCGATCGATGTACTTGATTTCGTCGTACTTTAACATAATTAGATCTCGTCCTTTGTGGTGCAGTGATGTTTTCCTACGTGTGATCTTAATATTGCTTCTGGAGTGTTAGGAGCAGTGTTGTCTTATCACCTATTTTCAAACAATAACTCTTTATACCTACTTTGCTCTAACGATGTCAGATATTCCTGCTAGTTCAGGCTAGGTAGCTTTGATTAAGTCTCATTTTATTCTTTCTAGTGGTTTCCTATGAGGGTACGAAATGTTTCATATGTAGAGAACGCTTGGGAAGGGTAAAAGAATTCGATCGTAGGGGCCTTGGTTTTAGGGTCTCGTATAATTGGAGCTATTGTTGAGGGACTTGCTGGTAAACGTTAGATATACTTTACTGATAAGAGTTTGTGATAGTAGAGACACCTAGGCTTGATTATAGTAGACTTAATTTTTCTTAGATTAGCTACTACTGATGTTATGCCTCCAGATGAATGGGTTCTACAGAGGATTATAATGGTATTATGCAGGAAATAGATAAGAGGAAGAAGAACGAGATTCCAATTAAGCAATTTCTATCCATAGATATGGTTCAGCCGAAAAGAGGGCTTATACTCAAGGAGAAACCAGGACTCATAAGACTATGGCTTACAATTAGCCGAGCAGTAGACACGAAAATAGACATAGAGCCAGCAGTCTCATACTTCAATAGCATGGTCTAACCAATGAACACATTATTCCCTGGCAAAGTAAAAGTAACCCAACAATAAGGAAACCCGAAACATTTGACAATATTTCCATAAACTTAAAGCTCAATAGTTTTTTCCCTAAGCAGGCTTTGAGAAATACATGGCTGAAAAGAGCTTCTCAGTTAGCTTCAAACAAAATATACTGAAACAAATCAGCTACATATAACATGGCGTATAATGAAACCTGTAGTAGAATCCTAAACTTCTATGTTAAGAGAGATAATCAGATACTATAACCGAGTTATTAGGGTGGTACAGATATAATGCTATGGAAAATTAATATAGTGATAGTGGTTTCTGTTATCACAAGAAATGACATAGGGGTGTAGATGGCATCGTATTTACTTTTGATATTGTTGCTGGTATGTCTGGCTCTTGATTTATGTTTTATTATGAGTATTATGCTTATTTCAGAGAGAACGAGCTAAGACGGATAACCAAACATAGTGGATGTGATGCTAAAAGAAATCTCAATTATTTTAGTATAGCC
>CAYUVB010000047.1:0-12340 GCA_964448055.1 uncultured Desulfurococcales archaeon
CAAAGAGTACTTGACTATATGTTTCCACTAGCTAAAGGAGGTAAGGCAGCTATACCTGGAGGATTTGGTACGGGTAAAACTGTTACTCTGCAACAATTAGCCAAATGGTCTGATACTCAAGTTAACATTTATGTTGGATGCGGTGAACGCGGTAACGAGATGGCTGATGCTTTACATAGCTTTATTAAACTAAGGGATCCACGTACGGGTAAACCATTAATGGAGAAAGCTGTATTCATAGCAAATACAAGTAATATGCCTGTAGCCGCACGTGAAACAAGTGTATTCATAGGAGTAACCATAGGTGAATACTTCAGAGATATGGGATACAATGTACTGATGGTAGCAGATTCTACATCACGTTGGGCTGAGGCGATGAGAGAAATTAGTGGTAGACTCGAAGAAATGCCTGGAGAAGAAGGATTCCCAGCATATTTAGGCTCGCGTTTAGCGGAATTCTATGAGAGAGCTGGAAGAGTTATAGCACTAGGTAGACCTGAGAGGAAAGGATCGCTATCAATAGCTGGTGCTGTCAGTCCGCCTGGTGCGGACTTTAGTGAGCCAGTAACACAAAACACGCTAAGATATGTACGTGTATTTTGGGCACTTGACGTAGCATTAGCTAATCGTAGACACTTCCCTGCAATTAATTGGCTTGTGAGCTATAGTCTTTATGTCGATATAGTAGAAGAGTGGTGGAAGAAGAATGTAGCTCCTGACTGGAAGCAGCAGCGTGCAGAAGCTATGTGGATACTACAGAAGGAAGCAGAGCTTGCGGAAATAGTAAGGCTTGTCGGTACCGAAGCTTTACCTGAAGAAGATAAACTAGTCCTAGAAGTAGCACGTATGATTAGAGAAGACTTCCTACAACAGAATGCTTTCCATGAAATAGATACCTTCTGTCCACCATTAAAAGCGCACTACATGATGAAGTCCATATTATTGTTCTACCATAGAGGTAAAGAGGCAGTTAGTATGGGTGTACCTGTTGAAAAAATAAGGAAGCTACCAGTTAGGGAGAAAATTGCACGAATGAAAGAAATACCTAATGAGAATTTTGAAGAAGCATTTAAGTCCATATGGGATGAAATTAATTGTGAATTTGATGAACTAATTAAAGAGGTGCAAGTACATGGCTATTGAAGTAAGTGCGAAAGAGACCTTATTCATAAAGGAAACATCAAAATTAGCTAGTGCTAAGGGATCACTACTATTCGTAAAAAGTATGCCTGGTATAAAATATGGTGAAATAGTTGATGTAGAGCTCGAGACAGGGGAGCGTAGGTTAGGACAAGTGATAGATGTAAGCAAGGAAGTAACAGTAATCCAGGTATTTGGTGGTGTAAGCGAAGTAAACCTAACAGCCTCTAAGATTCGTTTTAAAGGAGAGACGTTAAAGATACCAGTATCTATTGACATGTTAGGAAGAATATTTGATGGTATGGGTAGACCCATAGACAATGGGCCACCTATTGTACCTGAAGATTACATGGATATACATGGAGCACCAATAAATCCTGCGTCACGTATGCCTCCATCAGAGTTCATCGAAACAGGTATTTCTGCAATAGACGGCATGAACTCCCTTGTCAGAGGTCAGAAGCTACCAATATTTAGTGGATCAGGTTTACCTCATAATAGAATAGCAGCACAAATAGTTAGACAAGCAACAGTAAAAGGTGAAGAGGAAAAGTTCGCTGTAGTATTCGCAGCAATAGGTGTAACATTCGATGATGCGAGATTCTTCATAGAAAACTTCCGTAAAGCAGGTGCCATGGAAAGAACAATAGCATTCATTAATACTGCTTCAGACCCAGTAATAGAGAGAATTGCAGTCCCCAGAGTAGCATTAACTGCTGCGGAATTCTTGGCTTGGAGATATGATATGCATGTACTAGTAATACTAACGGATATGACCAATTATTGTGAGGCCCTAAGAGAACTAAGTGCTGCAAGGGAGGAAGTACCAGGAAGAAGGGGTTATCCCGGATACATGTATACAGATTTAGCAACAATATATGAGAGGGCAGGAAGAATATGGGGTAAGAAGGGTAGTATAACCCAGATGCCCATATTAACAATGCCTAACGATGATATAACTCACCCTATACCTGACCTTACAGGATATATTACTGAAGGTCAATTAGTATTATCAAGAGACCTACATAGAAAGGGTATTTATCCGCCATTCGACGTACTATTATCATTATCACGTCTAATGAAAGACGGTATCGGTCCAGGTAAGACCAGAGAGGATCATAGAGATGTATTCATGCAGTTGTACGCAGCATATGCCGAGGGATTACATGCTAGAGAGCTATCAGTTATAGTAGGAGCTGAAGGACTAAGTGAACGTGAGAGAAAATACTTAGTATTTGCTGATAGGTTTGAAAGAGAATTCGTAAACCAAGGAGAATATGAACGTAGAACCATAGAGCAAACATTAGATCTCGCCTGGGAGTTACTATCGATCCTTCCAGAAGAAGAACTAAAGCAAATAAGAAGCCACATAATAAAGAAGTATCATCCAAAGTATCGTAGAAAACAATCAAGTTGACCACACGGTTTTTCGTATAGTATATTTAGCGCTAGAAGTGATAGGTGATGTCTTCACAACAAATACTTAGAGTTAGGCCTACAAAAATAGAGTTAATAAGGCTTAAGAGAAGGCTTTCACTAGCAAGAAGAATACATAGAATCCTAAGAGAAAGACTAACTATTCTTGTGGCAGAATTCCTTAACATAGTTAGAAGTCTTGTTGAGGAACGAAGGGAGTTGATTAAGATGCTTAAAGCAGTGTATAATGATATAACAATAGCTTTACTAGAGCATAGTTCAAGTGAAATAAGATCGTATGGTGAAAGTCTTCCTAGGATATTTGAGGTGTATTCAGCTACAAAGAATATTATGGGTGTTAAAACACCATTCCTTGAAGTAAGGTTCAAAGAAGAATACAAAGTGCTAAGAAAACCATTATCTCCTATCATGAGTATAGCTGTTGAAAAAACTAGATCAACTTACCTAGAGATTATTGAGAAGATCATAAGTATGGCTGAAAATGAAAGAACTCTAGAACTATTAGGCAGAGAGATAGCTAGGACTAGGAGACGTGTTAATATATTAGAACATATAATTATACCTAGGCTTGAAGCAACAATAAAGTATCTCCAAATGATGTTCGATGAACGTGAACGTGAAGAGAAGACCAGGCTTAAGAGAGTAAAAGCAGTATTGAGTCGTAGAAGAGGAGGTGGAAGATAAGTATTGGTTGAACTACAAGACAGACATCGTATCGAAGAATATCTTAGAGAAGAACTTAGGATAGTAAATATTCATTTACCGTATGCACGCAAAACATTATCGGAACTATTAAAAGAAGAATTCCCGCATGTAATTTTAAGAGATGGGAGCTTCCATTACTTTAAACGTAGTGAACTTGAACTATTAGCTCAACTATTACCTACTTCTAAGTGGGATAGGCTTAGATTACCAATACTAATAGAGATAACACCGGAGTATGGTGAAGGTGCAGCTGTTATTAAGGATGATATTGAAGCAGAGGTAGTTGCAAAGCTACTTGGTATAGACTTAAGAGTACCATTAATAATATATAGGCCTCAAATATCCATTCTAAGAAGAAGACTACCAACTGCAACGCAGTATGTTTTCTCGCTCAGAATACTAGTAGAAAAGTAATACACGAGTTTAATTTTTAACCGGATTCTAGCACATAAGTGCAGGGGTATGAGGGATGAGTATTTAGCAATAAACTAAAGATAACTAGAAGACAGTTAAAGGAGATACTAAAGGAATTAAAGAAATGGACTGCTCCTGCAACGGTATTGCTGAGTCTATACATACCCCCAGGTAGACCTATAAGTGATGTAGTCAACCTCCTCCGCCAAGAGCTATCTATAACTGATAACATAAAATTAAAGAGAACACGTGATGCTGTGCAAAGAGCATTAACATCGGCTATAGATAGACTTACAAAAATACCCAAGGTACCCGATACAGGCCTTGTAGTCTTTTGCGGTGAAGACATGAATACAGGTAAATTCATATGTTATGTATTTGCACCACCAGACCCGGTACCAGTATTCTTCTATCGTACCGATAAATGGTTCCATGTTGAATTCTTAGAAGATATGGTTGAGGAGAGAGAAGCATTTGGTTTATTAATAATTGAACGTGATGCAGCAACCATAGGGCTACTAAAAGGTAGCAGACTTAGAATATTAGAAGAACTAGAAGGTTATGTACCTGGAAAGCATCATAAAGGAGGTCAAAGTCAGCGAAGATTTGATAGAATAATAGAACAACTTGTAGAAGAATTCTTTAAACGTGTAGGAGAACACGCAACTAAGCACTTCTTACCACTTCTCGAGAAAGGAGTACTTAAAGGAATAATAGTTGGAGGACCTGGATATGCTAAGCAAGACTTCATTAAAGGAGGATATTTAGACTATAGGCTAAGGCAGAAAATCCTACCTCAGTTAATAGATGTATCGTATCAAGGTGAGGCAGGATTAAGAGAATTAGTGATGAAGGCAGCAGACCTTATACAAGGCCAAATGTATGTTGAAGCACTAAAAGCTGTTGAAGAATTCAAATATCATTTAGCTAAAGATGATGGATTAGCAGTATATGGTGATGAAGAAGTATTCAATGCTTTAAAAATGGGTGCGTTAAAAGTTCTAGTAGTCGATGAAGATAGACCTGATGCTGAGCTCTTAGAAGAAGAAGCTAAAAAGTATGGTACTAAAGTTTATTTCCTAAGCGATGACATACCTGAAGGAGAATGGATTAAGAAGACGTTTGGAGGTCTAATAGGAATTCTTAGATATAGATTAGGATAAAGGCTTTGCAAGAGCACGTAGATTACATAAACATAGCTAGACAAGTATTTTCACATAAAACATATAGAAGAATAGTAATTCTCGTAGTATTCGTCATATTAGTTTTATCAGTATACATATTTATCACGAATGTTAAAATAGAGGATGTGCTAAAGGCTGATAAATCTCTCCTGTTAATTGCGATAACTTTGACCGTACTGGCGAATTTTATTGATGCATTCAGACTTATGGTCTTGGCCTTTAGTGTAGGCTATAAAATGAGATTCATTGATGCATTGAGAGCAAGACTTATGGGGAATATCATTGCGTTAGCAACACCTTCATCTATAGGTGGGGAACCTGCAAGAGCACTTATACTTTCAAGTTATGGAATTGACATAGTTAAAGCAGCCATTATTACATTGTTCGAAGATTATTGGGATATAGTAATGGTTAATGTACCAGCACTTATACTTGCATTAACAAGACTCCCTTTATCAATAATTATAGTTCTAACATCTCTATACAACATAACAGTGTGGAATATACTATTCTTTGCACCTAGAGTCGAGAAGTTAAGATTGTTATTAGAGAAATTATATGAATGCTCCAAAGGTATAGTGCATACTATAGTCGGAGTAATTATTCGCGCTATTAAGTCTGTAAATACAATCGTAGATTCTGCTAGACCCGGAAAAATATTCATACCAGTACTAGTTCTCACCATCATAAAGTATGTGGTAATGGTGATGGTATTCTTCCTCGCGGCATTAAGTGTAGAAAGAGTGGATTTAACTCAATCCTTCGAAGCCCTCTTATTCTATAATGCCATGGGAGTTATACCTACACCTGGTGCTAGCGGGGGTCTGGAATATGGTTTAAGCTTAATTCTTAAACCTATACAAGTAGTAATGATACGTGTAGTGGTATTTGCAACTACATTAGTCATAGGTCTTCCATTACTTATAAATTACTTAAGAAGAATGTCTATGGAATAGTTTACAAATGTCAACATACCTACACATAGTGCACGACTTATAGTCTCCTAAAACTCTCCTAAAGTCGTTTAAGTATAATTTTTTACCCAATATACAAGTTCCTATGCACTTGAAGATTATATCTCCCGGTGAATTTGGTTCCATTGACCTGGGATTAAAATATATAACTCCTATGCCCTTAATGTTAAGTTGATGTTCATTAATAAGGTGTTCCTTAAGGTCGTTGATGGATGTTTGTATGTGAGCAATTAACTCGTATCCGGCATAAAATGGTATGATAGCCCATAGTATGATATCCTTGTTTTGTAATAATCTACGTGTTCTATTATATTTTGTGACAAATAACGTAGATTTATATAACTTGCCTACAACGTATGCAGGTATCTTAAACTTTAAGTCCTTTAACTCTTTGTATGATTCCAATATAACTGTGGGTGATCCGAATACAATGTTGCTGTAGTGATACTTTGTTTTCGCGGGATAACCCATGTACTCTATGAAGGCATATGTTATGGTAGCAGAAGCTCCTATTACAAAATATTGTGTATCAGTGAATACTACGTCAATAGTGCCTTTTCCTTGTACCAGGTTTAATGGTAAATGTATGTTGGCTTCAAGTAGTTCTCGTCTAGAGTATTCAAGAAACCCCTTAATACCTAACACTGGATAGTAGCCATTATTCTTGGCAATGGTAACTATTGATAATGAAATAGGCTCCTCGTGGCACCAGTACAACCTTCCTACCTTAAAGGACATGTTGTTGCACCATGAGAGCAATGTGAGATACGGTAATAGTTAAAAGGCAATTAAGTTTAAAAACATAAAAGCTTATGTGAATGGATTATTAGGAGATTTTAGGATGTGGCTAGTAGTATATGCATCTTTAGCTCAAGGAATTGAAAAGGCGGAGGAGGCAGCGAGAACATTAGTTAGACTACTAAGTACTTTATATACGCGACCCATTAACTATGATGTAATAATTATTCCAGTAGATGAAGTAAATGATCAAGAAGTAGAAGTGCCAGCTATATACCTTAATGGAAAACTTATTGCAAAGACTTTGGATATTACAGAAGCAATAGACAACGTATTAAAGACTAATCTAATAGACTATGATACATGTCCTCTAAGTTCAATGATGTATGTATTAGCTTGAGACCTTATCTATTGTGCCTCTTCACTGCTTAGACCATAGCCTAACTTAGCTATAGGACAAGTTTCCCAGTATTTACTACACAGTAGTGCTTCATGTCTTGTAAGTATGCGTCCAAGAACATTACAGTAGGCTAAATAGTATCCACCATGGCTTAATAGTTTGTAATGGGGACATCCAGAATTAAGAGGATTTTCTAAATAATGTATGGGTGGATAGGGTTTAAGTTCTTTTAATTGTTCATCGCTTAACGTGCTCACTATTAATGTAGATTGTCTTTCTGATTTCCCAGGCTCTACATAGAATTTGCAAGTTCTATACTTATCGTCGCTTAGGCATCTACTAGGAACTATTATTGCATCGGTAGGCTCTGGTAGTAATGGTGATGTACACATTTTGTTCTTAAAGTAGGGGCATGGCATAAGTATGATTCACCTACTGAGGATCCCTAATGTAAATATAGGGGTTAAAAACACCACCTAGCAATATTTTAAAGTTCGACAAAGACTATGGGAAAGTTAAAAACATTATGTTAGATAATATATTATTTTGTTCGTTGTTTAACTGCATCCAAGTAAGTTCTTTATGTTATTGATAATACGTTCCTTTTCTTCAAGTTCGCTTCTAAGCTTGCTTAGCTGTTCTTCTAATATTTTTATTCTTTCTTCTAATTCTTTTGCTTCGTTTGCTTTCTCTTCTAATTCCCTTACCCTTTCTCTTAAACTAGCGTTCTCTTTTTCAAGTTCTTTAAGTGTTTCCTCAAATTCCTTTATCCTTGTCTCTAAATCTTTTGCAGGTATAGCCTCTTGCAACCTTCTCTTTAATTCAGCATTCTCCTTCTCTAATTCCTTAATCCTCTCCTTTAACTTCTTTAACTCCTCTTCCGCTACCCTTAACCTCTCGTATTCCTCAATTGTAAGATGAACACCAGTAAATGGAACTACTAACTTAAGTTTTCCTCTTGCAAGTAATTCATATGTTTCTCTAATTAGTTTACCAGCTTTAGTTTTTCCTTGGAGGTGAGCCCTAATCATAGCCTCACTTCTTCCCACTTCATCAGCTATTTGAGATATCGTATACCCTGCTTTTTCTCTGGCAAGTGCTGCAGCAGCTACAGCTAAGCTGTCAACCCATGTTGCTCTTTCAAGAGGATCCTTAATTAATTCGACAACCTCGGGTCTATACAATGTACCTATGATCAATGCCGTTTCAAGTTGTTGAACTTCCTTTTTACTCATAGGTTTCAATGGTACATTCGTTAAATCTATTTCTATTTTTTCTATTTGTGCACTCATATTCAACCACCTACTAAGCGTTCTAAATTACTGTTTACTGGCTTCTAAATTGTATTTAGTAATTAGAATTATAAAACATTTATTAAAAGGGATTATTGGCGTATAAAATGAATAGTAAATACTATTTATAACTTATCTAAGATTGTTCCTTCCTAGACCCAATGTATGAAATTAACTCTTTGCAGCAATACCCTGATGTATTATTGCTACATTTGTCCTTTATCCAAATATTGATTAAGTCCTCTAACTCCTGGTACTTAAATGATAGTGCACCTATTATCATGGGTGCAGCACTACAGCAGTCAATTCTTTCTAGTTCTTTCATAATAGGGGATACAAAGTTCTTTATGAATATTATCCATTTAGACCAATCTGGCTCGTTCATTAAGGATTCTTTAGGATTATTTCTTGTAAAGTCTTTTATCATTTCAATTATTCTTTTAGATCCAATAGGGCTACATTTACTACTACGTAATATCCTGGATACCACTTCGTGGAGCTCCAAGTTTCTCACCTAATACCTTCAATCTTCGTTAATCATCCCTACTTTGTGCATTTTTATTTCAAACTAGCTTAAAAGTGGGTAGTGTATTCATACTAATACATGGGATGATCGTATAAGGCCTCTGCTGAAAACCTTATGATGAAGCTTTAGGCCGGTGACCGTAAAGTGCTTGCATACTAAATACTTAGTAGGTTTATAAGTTATTATCCGTAAGACTTATCTGTAGGGTTTTTAACTCCTACACAAGGAGGCTGATATAATTATGAGCGAGAGCAGCCCTAGTACAAAAGTTAAACTTAAGGTAGTATATGAAGACCCAGATGTAGTCGTAATGATGGCTCCTAACGAAGAAGAATTAAGGAACATCCTAATAGAGTTACTTAAGGAGAAACCTATGAATCTTAAAGAGCTACACGAGGTTCTCTCAGGTATTGCAAGCGAGGACAAGATTAGAAGAGCTTTGTCTATTCTGTTAGAACAAGGTCGTATACTATCGATGCCTGATGGGAAATACAGAGTATTAGGGATAGAGTAGCGGCACTATCTTATTGATAACTACCCCAATTCTCATTCTATCTATTTGCGATAGTGATCACTTAAATTAGGAGTTTAACTGGCTAGACGAAAGTATTCATTTTAGTATTACTTATAAGATAAGACCACAATTAATAATAAACAAAGAAGAGATAACTGAAACTGTTATGGTTACTAATATAAAGAGTGGTGTGCGAAAGTATTCTAGGGAGTTAAGTGATGTTAGTGAAAGTTATGAGTGAGTACTTACTTTACATGGTAATTGTATTCACATACATGTTTATTCATGAGATAATTCATATAGTTGTAGCTAGATTCTTGAAATTAAACACTAGTATACATATAGTTAAGATACGCGGAATACCTATAGGTATAGGTTTAAGGCTTAATGGATACGAAAACATAAGAAGTATACTTGAAATAAACGGCGCTGATAGGTCTAAGTATATCCTAGTAGCTTTAGCCCCATACTCACTAATACCGTTGTTTATTCTTATGGTCTTCTCGAATATGGTTGCACTTAAGATTGCAGGAATGGTATCATTATTAGCAAATTTAATAAATATGCCATTAGAATTCTTTCAACCTTGGTCTTCATAATAAACTAGTTCTACTAGTTCATCTATATCCCTAGGAGCTCCGATTTTACTCTTAGAATTATCTACTATGATTAACGGCAAAGCTCCCTTAGAATATCTTTCATAATAATCGTTAAGTTTATGTACATCAATTATTATGGTGTTTAAGTTACTATCCACAATAGCTAAGTGTCCTAGTAAGTGCATTGCTTTAAGACACGGAATGCCGGGAACAACGAAGAGCTTCACTATTCTGGGCTTACTATAAGAATTGATTGTTTGTCTTATTCTTATGGGTACTGCGGGGTCTATGGCTTTACCTGCGAGTGCCAGGTATTCCTTGAATCCATGAATGAGTATATCTTCAAGATCGCCTGCAATTATTACTCTTCCATCATATAAACCATAAATACGTGTTAAAGGAGCTGAACGTGGTAGATCATTTAAGTAAATATTTTCATCTTCAATTATTACTATACTCTTGTTGATTTTACTTAAACTTTCAAGTACTCTCATTACATTAGTATTTTTATTATTAGCTATTCTAATTTCTACTTTGCTGGCAATTCTAGATACTAGTTCATCTAAGGTCTTAGTACTAGGCATGTCAATAAGCCTTAGCATCATGTCTATTATTTCTTCCAATTAATATCACCATAATAATCAATACAGTCGATGCCATGATAAGTGTTTACGTAATACGTTAATATACCTTAATAACTTACGTGAGATAACATGTAGAATCCTATATATGGTGATTGCTTGGACAATGTTAAGGAGCTGAAAGCGAGGATAAGAGAACGTATATGGAGGCTACTTGAAGAAAAGAATATTGCTAGATTTCCTAGACCAGTATATGGGCGTATACCTAATTTTATTGGAGCTGAAGAAGCAGCATCAAATTTATTTAAAACTAGGATGTGGGTTAAGGCTCATATAATAAAAGTGAACCCTGATTCACCTCAAAGAATAGTTAGACTTCGAGCCCTACATGAGGGTAAGATTCTATTAATGCCTACACCTAGGTTAAGGGAAGGCTTCTTGTTACTTGATCCTAATGTTATTCCTAGTAGAGACTATAGTTTAGCATCTAGTATTAAAGGAGCTTTCATTTATGGACGTAAGCTTGGTTTAGTGGAATTGTTACGTATAGAGAGTGTCGACTTAATAGTAATTGGTAGCGTTGCTGTAGATTATATGGGTACACGTATAGGTAAAGGGGGTGGTTATGCTGAACTAGAGTATGCTATTCTACGTGAAATAGGAAAGGTTGATGACAAGACTCTTGTAGTTACAACTGTTCATGATATACAAGTACTCTCTGAGGAGCTTCCTAGAGAATTACATGATGTACCGGTTGACGTAATATATACTCCAACAAGAACAATTAGGGCTAAGAAATCGTATCCTAAGCCTAAAGGTATATATTGGGAGCTTTTAAGCAAAGATAAGCTAGATTCTATCCCAATATTAAGGGAACTTAAGAAAGTAAAAGGATAGATACATATCTAATTAAGGGGTTCCGAAACTTCTATCTCCAGCATCACCTAGTCCTGGTACTATGTATCCCCTACCATTCAATTCTTTATCGATACTTAAGGTATAAAATTCTACTTTATCGTATACTTCTGATATACGTTTTATAGCATAATTTGTTGCTATTAAACTAACAATTATGACTTTCTTAGGCTTATTTTCTCTTATCTCCAGGAGGACTTTTCTTATTGTAGACCCTGTAGCAAGCATAGGATCAGCAATTATGACAACAGTGTTCTCATCTATATGCGGTATATTCTCATAACTTATTTCTATGTCAAACACTATTCCTTCAGGCGTATATTTAATGTGTTCTTCTACTCGTCTCGCAACAATTATGCCTAGCTTAGCTTTAGGATATGCTTTAAGTAATCCCCATATGAATGGCAAAGATGCTCTCAATATAGCAATTAATACTATGTTATCTACGTCCTTTATTTTAATACCTTTGGCTTTAACCCCTAAAGGTGTTTCAACATAAACTTCCTCTAATGTAAGTGATCTAGAAAGCTCTATACCCAAAAGGTAACCTAGTTCCTCAATTGTTCTTCTAAAATCCACATAACTAGTATTTTTATCTCTTAATATTGTTAGCATCTCTTGCAAATAAGGATTGTCAATTACATGCACAGCCGGACTTATCTCCTCTGTCACCTAGACCCAGATAACAGCTTGTATAATTAGGAGATATAAAATTTATCTTAGCTTAATTAGCAGAGTGTATTACTTCGTAAACAATATCCTTAGCTTGCGGCAAATCTTTTCTAATGATGTCAATTATACTGTTATATATATTGATTAGTATTCGTTTTACATGCTTGTATCCTTGGTCATAGTATCTCTTTGCTTGTACATATGTTGCTAGAAGGTCTGCTAAACGAGCTATTTTTGCTTCAATGCTAT